>JBKJIP010000107.1:0-7139 GCA_046598515.1 Fimbriimonadaceae bacterium
CTCAATCCTCGCCACTCGTGACTAAGAAAGCCCCGCCCTCTTGCAAGAGCGAGGCCTGACGCTCCTCCGCCCTTCCGGCGGAGAAGCTGTTCGATTCAACCTTACGGGTGAATCTGGATGAACATGCGGTCGATTTGACCTTCCCAAGTTCGGCTGCCGTTGGCACTCTGAGCCCGGATCCAAACGCGCATCTTCATTTGCCCGCCCGAAATGTATCGGTTGGTATTCGAAGTGATGGCGAAGGTGTAGGTCGTATCGGTCGTGGTTGTGGTCGTGGTGATCAAGTCCACCCAAGCATTGCTCACGTAGTCGAATCCTTGGATCTTGAGATCGTTGGGACCCGCAGTGGCGAGAACCTCGGCCTTGTACTGGAGTTCAGCCGGGGCCGCGACCGGGGCTGGGAACGTGCCCTCGACGACGATATTCGGATCGACGCGCGCGCCGGAGAAGTCCGGTCGAACCCGAAGGCGAAGATCGTCGCTGGTGCCAAGTTCCGTGAGACCGCCGGCAACCAAGAGGCCGGTGATCGTCGAGAACGCGGTCGGGATGACGATGCCGCGAGCCTGCAGGTTGACCGCATTCGAGATCGAGGCGCCGTTGGCGACTGTGATCGGAATGAGGGCGATCGTCTGGTTCGTCGCATTCGCGATCGTAGCCGTGAGCTGCGTCGAGTTGACGAAGGTGGTCGTCTGGTTGACGCCGTTCCAGCGGATCGTCGAAGTGCCATTCACGAAGTTCGTGCCGTTGACGGTGAGAACGAAGTTGCCTTGGTTCACGAACACGTTGGTCGGCGAGATCGTCGTGACGGTCGGAGTCGTGGTCGGCGTGATCGTGAAGTTGACGTTGGACATATCGTAGTAGATGTTTCCAACGGCTTCGACGATGATTCGCGACGTGGTCGAGTTGACGTTTGGCAGAGTTACAACCTGCGAACCGTCATTGGGCGTGGTCGCGAGGAGAACGGTCGCCGTTCCATTCGCGTACGAAGCGCCGCCATCCGTCGAGAGAAGGATGCGAACGTTCGCGGCCGTGCCGCCGCCTGCTGTCCACGTAACCGTCTGGTTCGAGCCGCCGGCCCAACTGACGGCCGTGTTCGGCGATGTGACCACGTGCTGAGCACCCGTTACGTTCAAGGACATCTCGTCCTGAGCGTAGGCGCCACCACCGGCACGGTTGTCCCGAACGGTAACCCGCCATCGAGCGACTCGAGCCGCCGTGATGTAGGGATCCCACTGGTTCGTCGTGTTGTTCTGGACCAAGTTAAAGGCCGGAACGAAGCGCGTCTGATTGGTCGTCGGGTTGAACGAGCGGTGCGTAGCGCCGCTGATTCCCGTCTCCCAGATTTCCCAGCAGTAGGTGAGGGCATCGCCGTTACCGTCAGTACCGGTCGCCGTCAGCTTGAAAGGCGTGTTGAGCGGAACTTGGAAGTCCGCGCCCGCGCCCGCCGTCGGCACGAGGTTGCCGTTGGCAACCGACGTCCCGCCGGAACCGGCGTTGTCGCGCCAAGCGTCCATCTCGTTTAAGCTAGCGAGGTGGAAATACGCGTCGGAGTTCGACTGCACGTTGGTCGCACCGCAGATACCGGCGTAGGCCTGAATCGTGCTACCGCTACCCGGCTCGTAAGCCGTCGCGGGGTTGCTACCGCCGCCGCAGTTCGAGAACGTGTGGTTGCCATCGTATTGGTGACCCATCTCGTGGGCGACGTAGTCGATGTCGAACGCGTCGCCGATTGGCGAGGGCGATCCGGTAACACCGCGAGCCTTCTGGCCGGTGATACCGACAACGCCGAGACCAGCAATGCCGCCGCCACCCGTGGAGAAGACATGGCCGATGTCATAGTTCGCGTTACCGACATTGGTGTCGCACGCGGTCTGATTCTGACCAAGCATCGTGCCGCCGTTATTGTTCGTGAACGGATCCGTTCCCGAGTTCGTATAGCACATGTTGTAAACGATGGTCATGCGGATCGAGAGATCCTTTTCATAAACCTGGTTCACGCGGTTGACGCTGGTGATAACGCCGTTCTGACCGCCGACCGCCGTGCCGCCATAGAACGCGGTGTATTCGCCGGTGGCGTTCATTGCTAGCCGATAAGTCTTCAGAGCGGTGTTGTTCTGGGCGAAGAGCATGCCGTTCGCTCGCAGGTCGCTGCCTCTGAATGCCCTTTCCCACGTGGTGGGTTGAATGACGTTGCACATCCAACCGGAATGAGGCTGGAAGCTATCCTTTCGGTAATAAGCGACGATCGACGAGCGATCTCCAACCGTTGGCGGATCGATGACAAAGTCACCCTTCGCGCCTTGGATATAGCCGTGGAAGCCGTTGGGACCCCAGTCAAGACGACCGGTGGCGACGCGATCGTCGACGCCGACGACCTTATAGGTTCGGACGGCGGACTTCGCTTGAAGGGCAGGCGACTGGATCGGTGACTCGGCCAGCTTGAAGCGGGCCATTGTGCCGTCCGGAGTCGGAAGGTTGACTAGAATAAATCGAGAGAAGGAAACCACATCTTCCATGGGCGCAGAAGCCAGCATGTTCGACAAGGTGGTCGGGTTGATTCGATAGGTTTCATAGGATTGAACCCATCTTAAGGCCGGGTGACGAGAATCATCAGCCGGAACCGCACTTCGGGTGAAAACCGATTGAGCGGAAGCGCCGGCGGCAGCGATGCATGCTGCCAATGCCAAACAAGAACGCATGACATTCTATTGTCCTTCAACTGGCCTAAACCCGTGTCCCGTAAATTTGCTGGGAAAACACCTGGTTTGGCGTTCCACCATGAGAATCTTCACATTCTCGACCGAAGAGTCATCTTTTTCTCTGCAAAGGCCCCCCATCGTCTAAAACCGGAGGTCAATAAAGTAAAGTAGCCTCATGCGCACGAAACTGGTTGTTGGCAACTGGAAGATGAATATGACCAACGCCGAAGCCTCTGCCGCGGTTGAGGCTTGCATCAAGCGTGTCCAGGTCAAGACAGATGTGGATGTCGCCATATGTCCGCCGTTCACGGCGCTCGCCCGCGTGCGTGAAATCGTTAAGAATTCCCACATCCAAATCGGCGCCCAGGACGTGTTCTGGAAAGAGAGCGGCGCGTTCACTGGCCAGATCAGTGCGGCCATGCTCTATGAACTGGGCTGCAACTACTGCATCGTGGGCCATTCAGAGTCACGTGGTCGCTTTGGAAAGCTCGAAATCTCCGAGCAGAGCCTGGGCTACTTCTGTGAATCCGACTACACGATCAACCTGAAGATTCGAGCGCTGCTTTATCACTCCATCAATCCGATTCTATGCGTCGGCGAGACCGAGGCCGAGCGCGCAGCTGGCCAAGCCGAAGAAATCATCCGCCAACAGCTTCACGGCGCCCTCGAAGGCATCGACCCGGCGGAGATGTACTTCTTCTCCATCGCCTATGAGCCCGTTTGGGCGATCGGGACGGGCAACACATGCGATGCGGCTGAGGCGAATCGAATTTGCGGCATGATCCGAAGTGTGATTTCGGACATGGACGAAGACGTTGCTCAAGAGGTCCGCGTGCTCTACGGCGGCAGCGTAAAGCACGACAACTCCCGCGAACTCTTCCACCAAGAGAACATCGATGGTGGACTAGTAGGCGGTGCCAGCCTGGATCCGAATGTGTTTTCGATGATTGTGATGAGCGCGTAAGCTATCCGCCGCCTAGCGTCTTCAAGGCCCTCTCCGCCGTATTTCTAAAGAACACCAACTCGTGCTTCGCGAACGGCTTGATGAGCGGGATCGCCGCCTTGTCCCCGTACTGCGCCAGCGAGTCGATCGCGCTGTTCCTTGCGCCGAAGGAATTCTCCTTCAGAACGCCGGTCAGCGCATTGAACACTCGTCGCTCACCCGCCTTATCCTTCAGGCGGCCCAACAGGCGAACGGCGTCTTGCCGAGTCGGCTCAGGCAAGCCCTTTTCGATCGCCTCCAGCGCTCGCTCGCGGGCGACATCGGGAGCGATCTCCGACCATGCGTCCAACGCCATTCGGCGATAGCCGTCGGCGTAACCGTCCATGGTCCAAGCCTTCTCGATCAAGCCCATCGACTTCGTGAACCGCATGTGAATTCGGTAGGCGTCTTGCTTCAAAACATCGTTTTCCGAGTTCAGCGCCAGTTCCTCGATCCGGAGGGCGGTTTGCGGAGACTTGGGCAGGTTGCCAAGCGCACTGATCGCCGCCGAAACCGTCAAGATGTCCTTATCCGAGCTCATCTCCAGCAAGAAATCCTGCGCGCCATCCTGAAGCTGGCCCAGATAACGCCGGCGAACCTCCGTCGATTTGATGGACTTGGCCAACTTTAACCGCTGGTCCGCGGAGAGCGAGCCTAGCATCGTGTCCATTATCCGCGCCTGCTCCCCTGCGTTCGGCGCGGCGAGGAAGAGCTCCATAAGTTGCTCGGGACTGTGCGCGACGTTGCTCGTAATGTTCGCCATCAACTGGCACTCGGGATCGACAAGCACGGGGTCCGTGCCGACCTCTACTGTCGAAGTCTCTCCAGAAAGCGAGATTTCGTTCTTCGTCCAAATCCCGCTCTTCAGCGTCCAAACCGGGACCTTGAGCTCGAAGTAAGGCTTCGTCTGCGAAACCGTCAGGGTCGAGCCCGAGCGGCTTACCGTCAAGTTGGGACAGCCCGCCGTATAAAACCACTGCTGCTTGAACTTCGTTAGGTCCAGGCCGAGATTCTTCGAGAAGGTCTCGAAGAAAGCGTGGGTGTCGAACGACGTGTACTTCCGCTCTTCGAGATAAGCCTTAGTCGCCGCCCAGAATCGCTCCTCGCCGACCATGTTCATCAGCATGAACATGCGAGAGGCGCCACCCGGATAGATGAAGCCGTCGAACATGTCGAGGGCATCCTTGTAACCGGTGTAAACCATCCCACGGTCCGGTCGAGTGGCATGGGCGCCGAGGCCGCCCTGGAAGATGCCGTAGCGGTCCAGGTGATACGCATCCTCGCCTCGAGTCTTGCGGACATAGAACGCGGGCAGGAACGTTGCCCAGCCTTCATTGATCCACGCGTCGCTCCAGCCGTTGCACGTCACCGTATCGCCAAACCACTGATGAGCAAGCTCGTGCGCGATGAGACCCAGCGGATCGCGCAGCATCCCCACTGATTTCGGGCGGACCGCGCTCAACGTCTGCGTCGTCGCGGTGATGTTCTCCATACCGCCGAACATGAAGTCGGGAACCGCGGACTGCGTGTACTTCGCGTAGGGGTACCGGAAACCCGTCAACTCGGAATAGAACTTGACGATGTCCGCGGTTCCATTGAACGTGTCCGCTCCCTGCTGGCCCAGTCCCTTCGGGACATACGAGTTGACCGGGATGCCGTCCCACTCTTCCTTGTTTTCATCGAAGGGTCCGGCCGCGAATGAGATCAAGTACGTGACGTGCGGCTGCTCCATTTTCCAGTGGAACTTGGTCCGTCCGCCGGCCGTGGTTTGATTGATCAGCTTGCCGTTCGAAAGGGCGTACCAGCCCTCGGCCACGTCGATAATCCCTTCGCTGGTCGCTTTGTCGTCCGGATAGTCGTAGGTGGGCAACCAGAACCGCGTATCCACCATCTCGCCTTGGGTGTAGACAACGGGGGTCTTGGCCGGATAGGCGCGCTTCGCGGGAACGAAATAGGCTCCGGACTGTGGCTTGCCGTGATATTGAATGCGAATCGCGGCCGACTTCTTGCCGTCCGCGGCGGCCGGCAAGGTCACTTTCAAGACGGGGGCTACGTGAGAGTACGGCGCCTTCTTCCCGTCGACGGTGATGGAATCTACCGTGAGGCTTCCGAAATCCAGGGTGATGCTCGTCGCACCGGCATCCGGCCGAAGGGTGTTCGTCACATCTCCCGTCAAAGACGCCTTCGGCTCGTCCAAGTAGACGCTCCACTTCACATCGAGGAGGTCGAAGTTATGAGGGCGGGTTTGCCCCCATGCGCCGGTTACAGCGGCCAACGAGGCGAGTGCGAGAGACAAACGGAACATCACGATATGATACGTTCCTCCGCGCCAAGCGGGTTGGTGTGCTATAAATCGGTGTGCGTCACACATGCTTTCTCGTTTTGGCCGCCTCGGCCGTCGCTGGCTCCGCGCAGACCGGCCCACTCGCCACGGAGAGTTATCTCCCTGCGCCGAAGGAGATTAAAAGCTTCCTCGACGCCCCGCGTTATCTGAATGCCACGCTCGGCAACCAGAGCCCCGGAAATCGCTACTTCCTGCAAAGCGAATCCGCGGGAATGGTCCAACTAGCCGACCTCGGGCATTCCTATCACAACCTCGCCGGGTTGATGATCGACCACCAAGCAAACCGAGCCCGCACATTGCGTACGAGCGGCTCCGCCGCTCTTGTCGTTATCGACACCACGGATTGGACGAGGCGGCGCATCGAAGCCCCCAAGGGCACCAAGCTAAGCAACGCAACGTGGTCTCCGGATGGGACGATGATTGCCTATATGGTCAACGGACCCAGCGCGAGCACGATCCACCTCGCCGACCCGATGACGGGCAAGACTCGCCAGCTTGCAAAGGCCCCGATTCTCGCAACCATGACGCGGTTTGCCTGGTCAGGCGATAGCAAGTCGATCTTCTGCCAAATCTTGCCGACGGGTCGAGCTCCCGAGCCTTCGCGCAGCGCCATCGCCTCCCAGCCGCGAGTCCATGTTACCGATCCCGCAAAGAACAAACTTCGTACCTTCCGCACGAGCAGCTTGCTCAAGAGCGCGGAAGAGAAGTCGATGCTGACTTACTACTTGACCGGTCAGCTCGCCAAGTTCGATGCGAAGACGGGCAAGTGCGAGCCCATCGGCAAACCCGCAATGATCCAGGCTTTCGATCCCGCTCCGAGGGGTGACTACGTTCGGGTGACAACGGTTCTCGAGCCGTTTTCCTACGTCTTACAGTTCGGCTCATTTGGTCGGCGCGAAGAAGTCTGGGACCTCTCCGGCAAGTCGCTTGTCGAGCTTTCCAGCCGCCAACTTAGCGCCGTTGACGCTGATACATCCCCTCGACCCGATCCTCGGCGAAGCCTGACTTGGCGACCGGATGGCAACGGGTTTAGCTACATCCAAGCCGCGGAAGGTCCTCGGCAGGGGGCTGCTCAGGAAGAGGATGAACAAGGTCTCGGAGGCGGCGGACGGCG
>JBKJIP010000208.1:0-2955 GCA_046598515.1 Fimbriimonadaceae bacterium
CGTGGTTCGGAGGCGTATCGCTGTACGTCTGGCTAATGTCGGCCCAGGTGCCATCCGCGCTGACATCCATATTGATGCCGATCAGACCAACATAGACGACATCAGCAGAACCATTAGCGGAGACTGTGATGTGATAGTCGTAGTCTTTCTGGGACCAGTTGTAGTTCGCGCCGCTGCCGGTGGAGCCGTTGCGGAAGTTGCCCTTGATGCTGGTCCAGGAAGTTCCGCCGTTGACCGACTTCCAAATCGTCTCGCCACCGATATCCAAAAGATAGACGTTGTTCGCGTTCACTCGCGAACAGGCGATGTCCAAAGCTTTGTTGACAGTGGAGCCGGGGTTGGTTACTACGCTCCACGATGTGCCCTGGTTGGTCGACTTATAGATATAACCCTTGGTGGCGGCATCGTCGGTGCCCACGAGGTAGTACGCGCCGCCCGTGGATCGATCGAGGTCGTTCCAGTCGCGAACGTTCACGCTCAGACCGGACGTCACGACGGTCCAGGTCAGACCGGCGTCGATGGAACGATAGAGAGAGTCGTTATTCGCCTCGCCATCGCTGCCAATCGCCAAAACAATGTTCGGATTGGTCGGATCGAACTTGATCTTGTTAATGCAGCTAATCTGCATGCTAACCGGGCCGACGGTCGTCCAGTTGGCGCCGCCGTCTGTGCTTCGCATGATTCCGTTGCCGAAGTGCTGGAAGAAGCCCTCGCTGTCTCCCGTGCCCGCCAAAACCAAGTTGCTGTTGGTGGGATGCACGGCAACCGAACTGGTGTACATGATCGGCCACTTGTCGCTCATGGGCGTCCAGTTGGTACCGCCATTGGTGGTCTTCCAAACACCGCCACCGGCCGATGCCAGATACATGATGTTGGCGTTGCCCGGATAAATGGCGATGTCGTTCTTGCGGCCGGAGATGGGACCCTTGCCGAAATAGATCGAGTAAGACAGGTCGGCGTTGTTGAGGGGGCCAAGGTTAGTCCATAGACCACCTGGCTTCTGATTGCCCGTTGGATCGGTCCAAGTCGAAGGCGTCATCGCATCGCGATGAGCGGAGGCCGTGCGGATGTAGCTGCCGTCGAACTTACCAGCCGAGTTGAGACGATCCTTGATAAAGTTCAGATAGGCCTCATACCAATCGGCCCGCGATTCCGGAGCCGTCGGGTCCGAGAGCCGCTTGGGATCGATCGGCTTGGAACCCGGATCGCTGTTTTGCTTGTTCTCTAAAAACTTAATGTGACGTGCGACTGATTGCGGATCGGTCAAGTCGGCATGACTATCCCGAACTGGGTCAATCGGCCCCTTGTATTCGCCCACCTGAGGATAATTCTTTCCATCCATTCGCAGCTTGCCTTGGGGCGTGGGGCTGCCGCCGCTGGTTAGGATCGCGGTGGTAACACCGGCCCCTAAGACGACGCTTAAAGCTAAAATTCCTGTTCTCATTCCTTCTCC
Organism: Fimbriimonadaceae bacterium; assembly: GCA_046598515.1. Lineage (GTDB taxonomy): Bacteria > Armatimonadota > Fimbriimonadia > Fimbriimonadales > Fimbriimonadaceae > JANJUB01. The sequence goes on from JBKJIP010000208.1 coordinate 1,454, forward strand.
GGGTGATCCCCTGGGATCACGATGCGTCACGGCGGGCACAAGTTCCCTCCGACGGCACGGTTAAGTATCCATCAAAAACCCTGGCTAATGGTAGGCCGTTAACGTCCGGTTAGCGGTAGGATGGCCCCAGTTCCGTACAATTACCGGGGATTTGGGCACAGCTCGTGCCTTTCGCGGGCTTATCTTTTCCGATGGCCGTCGCCGCGACACAAGCATTCGCGGCCCACATTGGCTACAACTTCTGCTGGGTTGCCCATCATTGCCAACCCACTTGGCGCAAGAATCTTCTGCGATATGTCACAATCACAGAAGATTCTATTATGAGCGCACTTGATTTGGTCGATTTGCAAATACTGGAGATCCTTCAGGCAGAGGGTCGTATCACGAACGCGGAGCTTTCTCAGCGCATCGGGCTGACCCAGGGGCCCGCGCTCAACCGCGTGGCCAAGCTCGAGGCGGCGGGCTATATCAAGCGTTACGTGGCCGTGGTCGATAGGGAAGCCATGGGGCTGCCGGTCACCGCGTTCGTGTCCGTGATCATGAAGACCCACGATCGCGAGTCGACGCGCGAATTCAATCAAGCCGTCGAAGGGCTACCCGAGGTGCTTGAGTGTCACCACATCGCGGGCGAAGAGGATTATTTACTTAAGGTCGTTGCCGCGAACCCGGCCGACTACGAGCGATTCGTTCTTGAAGAGCTCTCCGCGATCCCGAGCGTGCAGCGGGTCAAGACCACTTTTGTGCTCTCAACGCCCAAGGACGAGACGTGCATTCCGGTGAGGGCACCCAAGCGATGAAGACGCCAATCGAATTCGGCATTCTCGCCTTCTCGTCGCTCTTTGCGATGCTCGATCCGTTCGCATCCGCGCCGGTTTTCGTCGGCCTGACAAGGCGTACGCCCGAGAAAAGGAAGCAGATTGCCTTTCGCGCCTGTATGGCGGCGGCGTTCGCGTTGTTGCTGTTTGCGGTTGCCGGTAGCAAGATCTTCTCGTTTTTCGGAATCACCGTCCCCGCGTTCCAGATCGTGGGCGGCTTGCTCTTCTCGATGACCGCGATTCGGGAACTGATGGGTCACGTCGATCATGCCACGGTGGAGGATCACGGCGAGAACGACCCTTCGATCGTTCCCATCGGCATCCCCCTCATCGCCGGCGCGGGTTCGATCTCGACGGTAATGGTGCTCTCCGGCCAAGCTCGGTCCACCCCTCTGCAGGTTGCCCTGATGAGTGCGATCACAGTTGCGATCTTGATCACCCTCGTCGTGTTCATGCTCGCGCCGAAGCTGGTGGCCAAGCTCGGACCCGCTGGTCAACAGGTGCTTTCGAAGGTGATGGCGCTCCTATCGGCCGTGGTTGGCGTGCAGTTCATCATCAACGGCGTCACGGCGGTGATCGGCGAAGTTCTCAAGCGGGGATAGCTTGTGAATGGTGAATGGTGAATGGTGAATGGTGGAGCCTCTGGCAAAAGTCGTATGGCTGCGCGGTAAATCGTAAATTGTAAAT
>JBKJIP010000423.1:0-26077 GCA_046598515.1 Fimbriimonadaceae bacterium
CCACGGTGCAAGGCGCCGGCCCAGGTTCGCCGTCCATCCGCACCAATACCACTCGATTATCCTTCGCAAACCCACCAACCGAGTAGGTGGACGGGTGGAATGTTTCGGTGCTCCGCCAAGCTTCACTCGTGCCTTGGGCAAAACATAGCACCGGGATTAGAAAGGCAAGGAGGCCGCAAACCTTAGGTAAATCGCGCACACACCTAAGTATACGGGCGGTCTCCGCCGCATTGGACCGGGACGCTCGAACTACCCATGACCGAGACGGTCATGATACGGGTTAGAACTTCAATTGGTAGTTGATGTTCAGCGAAAGGTTGTTTCGCTTGAAGCCGGGGGCGATCATGTGCTGATAGCTTACGTTGCCCACGTAGAGCGAAAGCAACTGATTGGGGCCGGGGCGCTGATCGTATCGAATCGAGAAGCGCTGGAGGGTTTGTCGGTCGACGTTGCCCCATCGCTGTTCTAGGCCCCAGAAGAACTGCAGGGGCGACCCGGAGGTCTTGAAGAGATCGAACGTCACGCCGGCGAGCCGGGAGTTCTCGCGGGTGTTATCGTTGATCCGCTCTTCGAAGTTGCCCGTCAGCGAGTTCGCCGCGTTCATGTCCCACTTGAGCGCCCATTTGCTGACACGCCAGGGGTCGGTCATCTGGAACATGGGCAGATCGGGGATCGGCTGCTGAATCATCGGATTCGTGAGCAGCGAGTGAGAAACTTCGACGTTCTTCTGCTTGTAGCTGAAGCCCAGGTCGCGCACCATGACTACGTCGGAGTTGGGCAATTGCCGCGCCGTGTAGTTGAAATGGCCCTTGAAGTTACGTTTTTCGGATTGATCCGTTGTGAACTTGAAGCTTCGATCAATGCCTCGGTATCCGCTCACGTGCATCTGGCTCTTATAGTCAAGCGAGAAACTGTTCGAGCCGATCTTGCCGTTCACTCCACCGATGCGGTTCTCGCGGATCCAGTTCGTCCGATCCGTAGCTGTATCCATCGAGAAACCAAACTTGAAGTCTTTAATCAGACCAAGATTGATCGGCCGAGCCGATTGGAAAGCGAGATTGGAAAGTCCCTGCGCATTCTGCCCGTCCCAACGGTTCTCGGCGTAGCTGCCGTTCTGAAGCTGGAACCAGTCCAGCGTCGCGGGTGTGATCTGGAGATTCGAGTTTAGAGTGCCCTGCAGGCCGTTGATCTGCCGAACATAGCCGTAGCTGATTTTCAGACCCTTGCCCAGATCGACCCAGAATCCGTAGTTGCGTCGCTTCTCGTCGCGGTCTTCGCCGTTCCGATCGACCTTCAGGTCGGTCAGGCTGACGCCGGCCTTCTTGCTAAGTTCGGTGCTGATCGTGTGAGCGCTGACGTCTTCCTTGTCGCCGTTATCGAATTGCGTTCGAGTCTGCTCGGTGCGAACGGAGGTGGTCGACGAGAGTTTCGTCTCGTAAGCGTAATACTGCTTCTTCGAATCGGGCTGAGTAGCCTGCGTGCCGTCGAATTCGACGGTTTCCGTCATGTAGGCGAGAGTTCCGAAACGTCCGAAGTTGCGCGAGATCGAAATGCGCTCGGTGATGTTCGCGAAAAGAACCTGAAGCGGATCGCGGAACTTCTGATCGGTTCGCACGGCCTCGATCGAGGTGTTCCGATCCGGATTCCAGTTGAACTGGAAGTTGCGAATCTTGTTCGTTTGGTTGAGCGGATCGTTCGCCGCGTCGAACAGGAACATATCCAGCTTCACGCTCGGCGACAGTTGCCACTTCAGCTTGATGTCCTGCTCCGAGAATCCCTTGAGCGCGATCAGAAGGTCCTTCTCGGGATCGATCAGATTTGCGACTTGATTGAACTGCTGGTCGACTTCCCGTTGGTTGATCGCGACTTCGATCTTCGGATCCTTGATGGATACGCTCTGGCGCTTGACGCCGCCCTCCGGCGAGTTAATATCAAGCTTGCTGTAGGCGAAATCGGTCCGCTTGCCGAACTTAGTGGCAAAGGTTAGATCCGTTCGATCCATACCCGAGATCACGCTCAAACGCTGGCGCTCGAACTCCATTAGCCGCGAAAACTCCTTAAACTGCTCGCCCGTCTTCTGATGCGAATAGTTGAGGCTGGTGGCCGGTCCCGCAATGGAGAATCGTTCCAGACCGATCGAGCCGTCCTGACTTCGAACGTTCATGTGGTCGAAGCTGGTCGTCCAGTTCTTGGAGAACGTGCCGGAAAGTTTGCCCCATTCGCGGGTGATGCCGACGCCGTTCAAGAATGCGCCTCGGTCATTCGGATTCGTCGGAACCGTCGGGCCGTACATGTTGGCGATGGCCTTGATGTTCTGGTCCATCTCGCCTTCGGACATGGCGCCCATTTGGTTGAAGCCGTTATCCGATCCGCGCACGCTGCTCTGCAGACTCCACTGCTTGCTTCCCAAGTTGAGATCACCGGCCACGAATTTGCCGCCGTTGTTCTTCATCTGGCTGTAGCGGAGGATGGGCTGCTTGCTTGAGCCGAAGAGAGCCGCGTTTAAAGTTAGGTTCTGACGAGTGATCCCCGCCTCTCGACCCCACTGCCCTTTCTCCGCTTCCCAGAGGTTGCCAAAGCGGGTGAACCCGGAGTCGACGCGCTGATCGCTAACGTTCAGGTCAAAGGCGTTTGTCTTGAAATCGACGTTGCGTCGGTAGATGCCATCGCCGTTGCCGTCTTCGACATCGGTCGTGCTAAACGAGACTGATCCGAAGGCCATGCTAAGCGCTTGACGCTTCAAGCCGGCTTCTTGTCGAAGCTGCTCGCGATCCTGCTCTGCGATATCGCCGAAGCGGGTGAAGTTTTGGTCGACCTGCTGTCCCGTGTAGTTGATCTTGAACGCGCCACTTTGGAATCCGAAGTTCTTCCACTGGATTGAGGCGTCGCCTTCGCGAACTTGACGGAAGCTATTCGAAATCTGGGCCGTGCCAACCTTGACATCCTTGACAACGAAGCCGAATCGCTTGAGGCCTTTTTCTTTGGCGAGTTGGGATGCAACGGCATCCTCGACCCCAGCCGCGGCGACTGCTCCGAAAGCGGTGAAGTTCGAACTGATATCCTGGTAGTTCGCCTCGATCGACCCTCCGCCCACGTTGGTGGAGAAGTTCTGGAGAATAAACTTGGACTTGCCGGTGGGCGTGTCCGCCGGTTTGTCCGTGTATTCGAAACCTGATTTGACGTCCGACCGCTCGCGCTCGCCGACGAGCATAAGGCCGGAGAGATTCCGGGTTTTGTTCTGCCAGCCGTATACATTGGAGGTCAGAACACTTCCGTCCGCTTGACGCTCGGCCATTCCGAAGCCGATGATGGCTTTCATCGAACCATTGCTGGTCAGGTCGAAGCGAAGGGAGGGCAGAGAACTGGCGAACTGGGTTTGGCCGGTGACGCTCGCTTGCTTGGCCTTATCGTAGCGGTAAACGACGCGAACGATCTGGCCCGGCTTCTGGGCGCGCATCAGATAGAGCACGCCAGCGGCGTAATCGATCTGGTAGTCGACGCCCTTCTTGAGGGTACGGCCATCGAACTCGACGGATTCGGAACCGGGGATAATGCTGCCGAATCTCAGGGGGAAGCCAGGCTTACTGGCGTGGAGCGTGACGATGTCGATCGTCGGCGTGCCCGCAACCACAGTTTTTTCAGGCGTCGCTTGGGCCCCGCTCTCATTGAACGGTGTCTGTGCCTCCACAGCCCCAGAAAACACGCAAGCGCTTCCCAAGAGCATGGCCGTCGTACGTCCTGTGCGTCGCATAGCTCCTAGATTCAATCTATAGTCTATTCGAATCTACGATAGATTGTCGGTCAAAGGGTCCTTCTGCGCTAAGAAATCCATTAAATTCCCGGCTAATTTGCCGGAGCGCACAGGTTTCCTTCCCTTAAGAGAAGACGAACGCAAACCGCCTTCGTTTCGTTCCCCTCGCGGGGTCTCGATAAAGTCAGACCCACTGGCCGTAGATGTCGCCAATACGCTGCGCACATCGCTTCGCCGTGAACTGCTCCTCGAGCCGCACTCGGGCGGCTTGACCATAGGCTTCCAGCGTCAAAGACATGTCCGCCAGCACCGATAGGGTGTCGCCTAGAAACGCATCGTCAAGGAAGAACTGGCCCGTAACGTCCTCGGCCACGATATCGAGGAATCCGCCCTCGTGACGGGCGAGCACGGGAATGCTCAATGCCATGGCGTCCAGAGCGTTCAAGGAGAATCCGCAATGAGGTTCGGGGGAGAGCCAAACGTCGCACGCCCCGATGAGTTCGCGGGGTCGCGCCAGGGCCGGAATGCCCTGAACATTGCCCGGCCAGTCTTCCTCCCGTTCCGTTCCATAAGCGAGAACCGCAAAGTCGCGATCTCGGCAAGCATCAAGGACCCGCTCGTTCACGAAGCTGGTTCCGATTACGAAGACCTCATCGGGAATCTGGGTTTCCTCCCGAAAAGTTTGTCGGTCGCGCATAGGCCCCAACTCCGGATCGACGCCGGGGTGCAAAACCTCAAGATTGTTCGAGCCAGCCCCCTCCAGTTCCCGGAGAACCGCCCGCGAACTGCAAGTGCCGCACTGCGCCATGTTCAGCCGTTCGATCAGTTTCGGATTGGTTGTGCGGGGAAACTCGTAGGTCGAGAACATCCAGATTTCGCGGTCGCCGAAGACTTCCGCGCAGGCAAAGGCCGGTCGATAGCCAAAGGCGTGAACAATGTCGAACCCGTCCGCAAGGTCCCGCAACTCCTTGTTGGTCTCTTTGTTGAGGCTGGGTGCCGTTTCTTGAGGCATCCAATCGTCAGCGTCCACGATGCGCGCCTGATACCCGAGGCGGGAAGCCTCCACGGCCAGTTCGTCCGTCCATCGGCGCATGTCCGGAGACGGATTGCGACGCAGAAAGAGGATTCTCATCTCGGAACGATTTGCGAATCGATCAGGCCATGGAGTACTTGGTCGACGGTAAGCCCCTCAACTTCGGCCTCCGGCCGCAGCATGATGCGATGGCGTAGGACGGGCAGCGCGAACTCCTTGACATCGTCTGGAATGACGAACTCCCGGCCGCGAAGCGCGGCGATCGCTTTCGAACAGTTCAACAGGGCGATACCGGCGCGCGGGGAACCACCGTACATGATGTCGTTCGCCTTTCGAGTCGCCTGAACGATTTCATGAATGTAGTTGAAAACCTTATCCTCGACCGTAATCCGCGAAACCGCGGCTTGACACTCGAGAAGCTCGGGCAAAGCCACTACTTCCTGAACGCCCGCCGCCTCCAAGTTTTGAGGGCGGAATCCAGCATTGTGTCGGCGGAGCACTTCAATCTCAACCTCCGGCTTCGGGTACTCCACGATAATTTTGAGCAGGAACCGGTCTTGTTGGGCCTCGGGAAGCGGGTAAGTGCCCTCGAATTCGATCGGGTTCTGAGTGGCGAAGACCAGGAAGGGGGGCGGCAAAGCGTGCGACTCGGCATCGATCGTCACGTGCCTCTCCTCCATTGCCTCGAGTAGAGCGCTTTGGGTCTTGGGGGGAGTGCGATTGATTTCGTCGGCGAGCAGAATGTTAACGAAGATTGGGCCCTTTCGGAGCTTGAACTCGGCGATTTTTGGGTCGAAAACGAGGGTGCCGATCACATCGCTCGGCATCATGTCAGGCGTGAACTGCACGCGCCCATATTCGAGGTTCAGGGTCTTTGAAAGCGTGCGCACCAGAAGGGTTTTGGCCACTCCGGGAACGCCTTCGATGAGCGCATGACCGTTCGCCAATATCGCGACCAGAGCCTGCTCGATGACATAGTCCTGACCAGCAATGGCCTTGGCCACCTCGCGGCGTATCGCCGCGCCCAATTCCTCAACGCGCATAAGGTTGTACTTTACCTATCCGGGCCTCATCCCGGGTCGGAATCTGACGAACGTCGCCCAAGGTCGAGGCCTCAGTTCGATACAAGCCCGAAGTTAAGGAACCGCAGAGAAGCGCAGAAAGGGAGCACAGAAGGATTCGGGAGCAGACGATCGGCCGCCCTCGCGGCGAGATTCTGCCGTTGAGCAGGCAACCGGAAGGAACCGCGGAAGAGCGCAGGTGGGGAGCACAGGAGGATTCGAATGCAGCCCTTCTGCGTCCCTTTTCTGCGACCTCATTCGGTGCCCTCTGCGGTTAACTCCTTTGAGTGAGTGCAGAATAACTGCAAATTCGGAACTTTCTGCATTCATGCAAGAATATTTGCACGCATGGTTGCAATCTCTCTTGCACTTGTCTCGACAACCGACGGCCTCGCTGTCGCTCAGAAGCTCATCGCCGCGCTGAACGCGATTGACCGAGTCTCCTATTCCTACACCAGAATCGTCGATTATCCCGTCAACAATTACCATCACGAGCTAAAGGTCGAAACCTATGCCGAGTTCGATCCGGGGCTCAAACCCGTTGGCGCTAGATTCCAAATCATGGGAACGGGCTGGCGGCAAGTCTTCGACGGAAGGACCTACTTCTACCAAGCCAATGGCAAAACCGCTGAAGCAATCGCCGGCCCTGCGGACCATGACATCACCACGCTATCGCCCATGAAGAATGCCCCTGTTGGCCTCGCCCGAAGCCTATTGGCCCTCATCGACCGCAAGGCCGCCAGGTTTTCAATCAATTCAGAGGGCACATTGGAGTTCCGCACAAAGGGACTCGAGATCGGTCCTTGTGGGTTGGAAGAGGTCGGCTATGCGCCCCGATATCTGATCGAGCTCAACAGCGCCACCTCGCTTCCGAAGCGCATCCTGCATCACCTCGCCAACCAGAAGGACACGATCGAGACGATCTTTCGGAACTGGAATCTGCAGCCGGCCCCGCGAACTAAAGAGTCTTGGCTTCCCCATGGGAACATGAAAGTTTCTCACGTACGCGCGCGATCCCTTGACACCTTCCCGGGTCAAGGGTAGCATCCTGCCGCCCCTATGCCAAAGAAACTCGTCATCGTCGAATCTCCCGCCAAAGCCCGGACTATCAAAGGATTCCTTGGTGCCGACTATGATGTGCAGGCTAGCATCGGCCACATCCGCGACCTCGCCGAGAACAAAAGCGATCTCCCCAAAGAGATGCAGAAGGAATGGTGGGCCGACTACTCGGTCGACATCGACAACGATTTCGATGTCAAGTACGTGATTCCGAAAGAGAAATCGGAGCAAGTCAAAAAACTCAAGCGAGCCCTACAAGATGCGGACACGCTCGTACTCGCGACTGACGAAGATCGCGAGGGCGAATCCATCTCTTGGCACCTCCTGGAAGTGCTGAAGCCAAAGAAGGGCATCCCGGTGCAGCGCATCGCATTCCACGAGATCACCAAGGATGCGATCCAAAAAGCGCTCCAAAATCCGCGTGACATCGATTTTGATTTGGTTAGAGCCCAAGAGGCGCGCCGCGTTCTCGACCGGCTCTACGGCTACACATTGAGCCCGGTTTTATGGCGATTGGGCAAGGGAAGGGGCCTCAGTGCCGGCCGCGTCCAAACGCCGGCGGTTAAGCTCATCGTGGAGCGCGAAATCGAGCGCCGAAACTTCCGGTCGGCATCCTATTGGGACCTCAAAGCTCTCCTGAAAGCCGATGGCGGCACCTTTGAAGCGGGCCTGCTCGAAGTCGACGGCAAAAAGATCGCCTCCGGAAAGGAAGATTTCGACTCCTCCACCGGTCAGCTCAAAGGGAACAAGCTTCTCCTAGATGAAAAGGCCGCCAAGGAACTCGCTGAAAGCTCGAAGAGCGCGAAGCCTTGGACCGTAACTACGGTCGAGCAGCACCCCGAGCAGCGCCGACCGTATCCGCCGTTCATGACCTCCTCGGTTCAGCAGGAAGCAAACCGCAAGCTTGGTTTCAGCGCCGATCGCACGATGCGGGTCGCCCAAGATCTTTACGAAGGCATCCAGAGCACCGGCATCGAAGGCGGTCTGATCACGTATATGCGTACCGACTCGGTGAATCTGAGCGAACTCGCCGTCAACCAGTCGCGCCAATTGATCGCAGAGCGCTACGGCAAAGAATTCTTGCCCGCCAAGCCGAACCGCTATACGAGCAAGGTCAACAACGCCCAAGAAGCCCACGAAGCGATCCGACCGACCGATGTCGGACTGACGCCCGAGAGCGCAGCCAAGGCCTTGGGTCGTGATTCGAAGTACGCGGACCACATCAAGCTCTATGAGCTCATCTGGAAGCGAACCGTCGCCTCGCAAATGAAGCCGGCTGAGCTTCTGATCACCTCGGCGAGGATCAACGCTCCCGGCAAGGGTCAGGGACTGACCTTCAGCGCGAGCGGCAAGCAAATCGAATTCCCCGGGTTTTTGAGAGCCTACGTGGAAGGGTCGGACGATCCCGATGCCGCCTTGGAAGACCAGGAGAAACTGCTCCCGGCCCTGAAAGAGGGTCAAGTCGTCGAACCTCAAAAGGTCGACGCTCTCGGGCACGAAACCAAGCCGCCCGCTCGGTACACGGATGCCTCCCTCGTCAAGGCTCTGGAAGATCGCGGCATCGGCCGCCCCAGCACCTACGCCGCGATTATCCGCACCATCGTCGACCGCGAATATGTGCGAAAGAAGGGGAAGGAGCTGATCCCGACGTTCATGGCTTTCTTGGTCACGGACGTCTTGAACAGTCACTTCGCCGAGTTCAGCGACCTTGGCTTTACCGCCGAGATGGACCGTGAACTGGACGACATCGCAAACGGTAAGGAAGATTGGAAGAAGTACCTCAAGGAGTTCTTCCTCGGCGGCGAAGAGCCGGGCCTGAAGAAGCTGGTCGAGGAGCGGCAGAAGAATATTCGACGCCCCGTCTTTGATGTCGGCGAAGGAATAAGCGTCCAGTTCGGTCGCAATGGTTTCTTCCTCGTGGAGGGCGACGTCGAGACCGGTAAAACTGCTTCGGTCCCCGAAGATATCGCCCCCGCCGACCTCACGCCCGCAATGGCGAAAGAGCTCTTCGAGAAGAAGGCCGCCGGCCCCGAATCCGCCGGTATCGACCCCGTCACCGGGCGGCGTCTCTTGGTCAAGAATCGTGGCGGTTTTTATATGGAAGCCGAACGAACCAAGGAGGAGATTGAAGCGAAAGATAAGCCCCGCTGGATCTCCGTTCCCCCGGGAATCAACCCGATGGAGCTTGCTCAAGAAGAGTTAGATGCACTCTGCTTCTTGCCCAAGACTTTGGGAACTCATGAGGGTGCCGAAGTATTAGCCAAGATGGGCAAATACGGTGGTTACGTGGAAATGGGCGTCGAGCGTCGCACGATCGAAGACTGGCGTAAGCTCCTGATTATCACTCTGGAAGAGGCGCTTGCCGTTCTAGCCGAGCCGAAAGTAGGCGGTCGCGGTGCCCGCGGCGGAACGCCTCAAGCCTTGAAAGAGTTTGGAGCGCTGGAAGGTGCCGAGGGCCCCGTCAAGCTCCTGTCGGGCCGCTATGGTCCGTACGTGACAGACGGCACAACGAACGCGACTCTGCCCAAAACCATGTCCCCCGAGGATCTCACTCCCGAGCAGGCGATGGAGCTGATTAAAGCCAAGAAGGAAGCCGGTCCCACCACCAAAAAGCGCTTTGTCAAACGCAAGAAGTAGCTCTTTAACCCTAACCCTGCTTCGCAGTGACCAATTTGAGGCGATGCCCTGGTTCCCCTGCGAGATGTTCGTGCTCGCGGGGGAACCGTTGGGGAGGGGGAATCCCTAAGCGTATCGAACGTTTTGCAACCGCAGAATCTGCTGGCGATACTCCTCGAAAAGAACCTCGAGCACAGGGTCTAATTTGGTCTGCTTCCTGGTCGTCTTCTTGCCCTTCTTCTTTGTAACTACGGTCTGCATGTTCCTCTCCTGGTTCGTCCTCGAACAAACCCAATAACGCTCCCCACCATTTTGGAGCTGAAAAGGAACCTTGGCTTTTCGCAAAAGATAAGTAAAAGTTTGATTTTGGAGGCGAAGGCCGTTCAGAAGCTCAGGTCGCGAAGTGTTGCATGAGCGATTCACAAAATCCAGTGAATCGCTCATGCCAAAAGCGACTAATATGCCTTGACGACGACGTCCTGCAGGGTTATGCGCGCTCCGCCCCACTGACCGATCATGTTCTCGCAAGCAGTGGCCGAAGTTGAGTCGTCGAAGACGCCTGTCAAGTCGAAATCAATCCCAGATAGGTCACCGGCAGACACTTCCTCGAATACCGCGGTTGTAGGGGTCACGGGCACCGGGTCAGATCCCTCTTCCACGAGCGTGAACATCGAAGGCACCTTGAGAACGATCTTGTTTATATACGGGATCAGTGGCGACGACGGAGAGGGACGGTAGGTCTTGGCGGGGCTTGCGCCCCAAGTGAGAAATGCCGCAATCTTGTCCGCCCGCACTTCGCGTGAGTCCGTGCTCTTCGTCAACTCCAGATGTCCGCAGCCCGTATTCGTATCCAGATTGACCATCACCAGGAGAGGTTCATGATCTTGCCAGTAAGCCCAATATGCTTCCCAGTCTTCTTCGTCGATAAAAGGATGGAGGGCTTCCGCCGGTCTAATGCATAGGAAGTTCGTTCCGGAGATGCCCTGGACGACCAACGGCTTTCCAAGCATCGCACCCTGTGGAGGATTTTTTGGCGCTAAACGAAGGCTCAGGAGGAACGTCGGATGAATTGTGATATCGGGTTGACCGCTTTCTCGCATTCCATTCAGCTCAGATATCCACCGCTGTGGTGCAAGCAACATGGATGCAACTTGCTCGACGGTCGCGGGACTAAACCACATCTTGTCATCTTCGGACGCGGCCGCGAACAACGGCGGCGTGGGGGGTGTCCATTCATTAGTTAGCATAGGAGGTCCTTTTTACCGCAAACACGGTATCGACGTATTCTGAACTAAATGGGATGGCGTTCGTTCAACGCTTGTAAGTGCGTCCTTTCCACTCGATAACTCCCTTGCGCTTCCGAATCGCGGAGCGAATGATCGTTAGCGCCGCGGCAACACAGGTCAGAGGGAAAAAAGGCAGCGTCCAGAGGTGCGCCCGGACGATCAGGTCGGTCAACAGCTTGGTGATCAACAGCACGGGCAAGAGCCAGTAGCTCTGCGGGCGATCCATCAAGAACGCGGTGGCGAAGAAGACGAACACTCCGGCGAAGAGGATCGATCCGATAAAGCTGCCGGCGATATCGGCCGAGTTCTTCGTCATCCCCGCGAGAGCCTCCTTGAGGTTCTCGTACATGCGCACCGACAGGATCCCACTCATGTTTGCCACTTCGACGCGAATCTTGCGCTGAGCCAGATAGCGGCCGATCTTGACATCCTCAAGAATCTCCCCCCTCACCGCTTCATAAGGCTTCAAGGTCTGGAGTAGTTGGGTCCTCCAAGCCGAGAATTGCCCATTCGTAAACCCGTTGTGGCCCAAACCGGTGCGAAAGACGAGACCGAAGGGGTTCGTAGCCAGCAAGATCCAATGAACCCAACCCAGATACGCCGGCTCCAGCCCTTTGCCCGGCAGCATGCGCGGGAATCCCGTGACCACCTGGACATCCCCCGCTTGCTCCGCAAGGAATTTGGAGAGGGTGGCCGCGAATTCGGGGGAGGGGATCGTGTCGGCGTCCAAATAAACCGTCCACTCCGCTTGGGCGACACGGGCAAGTTGGTCGCACGCGCGGGTCTTACCCTTCCAACCATCAGGCAATGGCCCCGGCGAGCTCAGTTTCATCGCTCCCAGTTCGGAGATTACGCCAGCGGTCCCGTCCGTCGACTCGTCGTCGAAAACTGTCACCCGAACGCCGGCCGCAACGAGTGGGGTGACCACACGGGAAAGGTTCTGCTCCTCATTCCGGGCCGGGATCAGCACTTCGAAACAGATCGGCGCCTCACCTTGAGGGCGGCGCATGAGGAGCAGATTGGTGAGGGATACGAATACGAGCCAACCGAACAGGAACCAGAGGATAATCAACGATGGGCACCTTCGGTATGATGGCCCTCGTTGGAGCCTGCACGCCGATTGTTCATCGCGTATTTCGGACTCGTCGCGTTCTCGATGTTGGGCACGGCGGCTTCCATTCTGTTTAAACTCGACCCCGGCCCGATCGCACCGATCGCCGGTCTCTTGGTGATCCTGACCGGTGCATTATGCATTGCGCTGCATGTCCGAGATTGGAAAAGGATTCTCGCCCTCCTCTCCCTTTCGACGCTCGCCGAACTGGCGGGTCTCTTCACCGGGTGGCCCTTCGGCAAGTATGTTTACACGCACAATTGGTGGCCGACAGTGCCGATCGGGCCCGACCACTTCTTTCCTCTGCTCCTGCCATTCGCTTGGCTCATGATCGTGGGCGGAAGCTGGCTGACGCTCCGGAGCTTCACCAGCGGTTGGGCAACCATCCTATGGACAGGACTTCTTGCCGTCCTCGTCGACGCGCCGATGGAGCGGGTGATGACGGACGTGTTCGGCTACTGGAAGTGGGCTGAGCCCGGACCGGTCTTTGGCGCCCCGATTCTGAATTCGGTCGGCTGGTTCGTCGTCGGCTGCGGTTGCGCGGCAATTCTCGAATGGGGTTCGAAGACGCGCGGCTCGCGCTACGGATGGTGGGTCGTCGGCCCCTTCTGCATCTTCGCCGGCATCTCCGGCCTCTTCCGCTACTTTGATTGGGCTTTCATCGTGCTCCTGGCCCTCGGCGCTCTCTTCTGCACGCTACGCGTTTCGCGACGAGAAGCCGCAGCGTAAGGCAGCACATTTCTCAGTTGATCTCTCCAAAGAGAATTCTCCGGAGGTGCCGACACTCCGTGTTCGCCCTGGTTCTCCTGCGATGTTTGTGCGCGGGGGAACCGTTGGGGAGGGGGAAACTCCGAGTAACCAACCCAATATTTTAGACATTTCTAAGAAAATGTCCGGATAATCATGTATTATATTAGACAAATATTAGACACGGATCATGGCAAACAAGAAAATCACGATTATCGGAGCCGGTGTGGGCGGCTTGGGAGCCGCTTTGCGGCTTGCCCATCGTGGTCACGACGTCACGGTCCTCGAGAAGAACAGCTTCATCGGCGGACGTAATCGCCGGGAGCAAGTTGGTGATTGCCAGTTCGACGGCGGGCCGACGCTACTGATGATGCTTGACCCCTTCCGCAAGCTCTACGCCGACGTCGGCGAGAAGTTTGAGGATCATCTCGACATCACGCTTTGCGACCCGATCTACCGCGTTTACTTCGCCGACGGGACGCGTTTCGACGCTACAACGAATCGCGAAGCGATGGTCGACCGAATCAACGCGATGAGCGGACCCGACGATGCCGTGGCCTATCCCGGCTTTCTGAATGAGCTGAAATCCCTCTACGAAGAGTCGATCCCGAACTTCGTGCGCAAGAACTACGGCGCCCTGAGCGACTTCGCCGCGCCTGCTCAAGTCGGACGCGTGACCAAGCATCACATGTTGAGCAACCTCGCCAAGCGGGTCGAGAAGCGATTCCAAGATCCCCGCGTGCGGATGTTGTTCAGCTTTCAAACCATGTATCTCGGCCTCTCGCCCTACGACGCCCCATGGGTCTACGCGACGCTGGCATACATGGAGTACGGCGAGGGGATCTGGTATCCGAAAGGCGGTCTCCCCGCGATCACGGACTCTATCGCCAAACTGGCCGTCCAGCGAGGCGCGAGCATCCGTCTAAACGCGAATGTTGTCTCTATCCAGGGCAAAAGTGTAACGCTCGACTGCGGGGAAGTCATCGACTCCGATGTTCTGATTGCGAACGCGGACATGCCCTACGCCGAGCGGGAGCTGGTCAAGAAGCCCACCAAGCGAAACCTTCGCTATTCCTGCTCGGCTCACCTGATGTACATCGAATACGACGGCGAGCTCGAAGCGCTCGGACATCACAGCGTGTTCTTCGGAGACGACTTCAAGGGCAACCTCGACGCCCTATTCCATAAGCTCGCCCTTCCCCGAGACCCCGCATTTTATGTCTGCCTCTCCAAGTGCACGGAACCTGAAATGGCGCCGAAAGGGAAATCCAATCTCTTCATCCTCGTCCCCGTTCCAAATCTAGACCTAGCCGTTTCGGGCCAGCAAATGGCTTGCCTGGAGGATGCGGTTTTCAGTCGGTTGGAGAAGGAAACAGGCTTCGATCGGTTCCGCATCAGGAGTATGAAGCGCCGCGGCCCCGCGGAATGGAAGAGCGAACTGAACCTTGACAAAGGTGCCGCCTTTGGGATCAGCCACGACCTCTTCCAAAGCGCGTTCATGCGCCCTCAGAATAAGAGCAAGACTAACCCCGACCTCTACTTCGTGGGCGCGAGCACTGTTCCGGGCAACGGGCTGCCTATGGTCCTCATCTCGGCGGAACTGGTCGAGCAAAGGCTGATTCAAGAGGGGGCGATACCGGCATGAGCCAAGAGAATGGGCTCGTCGGGCGAATGGTGGGCGGCATGATCCGACGATCCGTTCGAAAGCGTTTTCACAACACCTACTGGCACTCGGATGCCGGCCAGATCGAACCTCCGGCCATCTTGTACGCCAATCACCACGGGTGGATGGACGGTTACCTCATGTTCCACCTGATCGAGCGCCTCGGGCTTGAGTGCGTTGACTGGATCGAGGAGTTCGACGCCTTTCCGCTCTTCGCCAAGATCGGTGGGATCCGTTTCGCCAAAGGCGATCCCATGGGCCGGGCGAAGGCGATCCGGCAGACCATCCGGCTCATGCGGGAAGGGAAGTCGCTCGTGCTGTTTCCCGAAGGCGTGCTCCATCGCCCGCCCGGTATTCGGACATTCGGCCGGGCCCTGGAGGTCGTCGCAGAGAACGTATCCGGCGTGACCCTGGTGCCCGTGGCCATCCACACCGAACTCTCCATGCACGAACGTCCGGAGGCGTGGCTCTCCCTGGGCGAGCCCCACCGATTTGAGTCGCTGCGGAGCAGCGCCATGCGCCTCGGTGAGCAACTCGACGAACTGCGTTGCCTGGTTTCAAAAGGGCATGAGTTCGCGGTCCTCGCGAAAGGGACGCCCGATGTCAACGAGCGATGGGACATGCGGAGGATGGACAAACGATGACAGAGCGATTCGGTTCTCACGCCGACATCGAAGTATGTCGGCAGATTCACAAGCGGTTTGGGACGACGTACTACTATTCGACCCTTCGTTTCCCCGATGAGATTCGGTGGCGAGTGCATGGACTCTATGCTTTCGTGCGTGTCCCGGATGAATGGGTAGATAATCCCGACGGAACGACGATTTCCGAGCGGCGCGACCGATTGGAATCGTGGCGCGAAATGATGGTTCGGGGGCTGGCTGGTGATCGCCCGGGACATCCTGCCATGCGCGTCTTTTGCGATGTCCTTCGCGACTGCCGGCTCCCCGTGGAAGAAGCCGATTGCTTCCTCGATGCCATGGCGATGGACCTCGAGACAACGCGGTACGAGACCTACGAAGACCTCCGCGAATACATGCGGGGGAGCGCCTCCGCGGTGGGCGTGATGATGTGCTACGCCATGGGCGCAGACCCCCAAGCCGACACCGTTGGTCGTGCCAAAGCGCTCGGCGAAGCGATGCAGCTCACCAACTTCCTGCGGGACATCGGAGAAGATTGCCAGCGGGGTCGAATCTACTTGCCGCAAGAGGAGCTTTCAGCCTTTGGGGTGACGGATTCTGACCTTGCTGGAGGCAAAGTAACCGATCGATTCCGAGCCCTGATGAGATTTCAAATCGAGAGGGCGCGAGAGATTTACGCGTTCTCCGATCCGGGAATTTGCCTGCTGCCGAAGGAGGGTCAGAAAGCCGTCCTCCTTGCCCGCCTTCTTTACTCACAGATTCTCGATCGGATCGAAGAGCAAGACTACGATGTCTTCACCCGCCGCGCCCGAACAAGCACCGCGCAAAAGCTGGTTTGCGCCGCCCAAGTCGCCCTAACTTCGGATCGAATCCTCGCCCGACTCACCCGAAAGGGGCTGTTCACATGAGCCGCCAACTGGTCGTGATCGGGGCCGGGATGGGCGGGCTGAGCGCGGCGATTCACGCCCGATTGGCGGGTTGGGATGTCCTTGTCTTGGAACAAAGCGCCGTTTCTGGCGGGAAAGCCGCTGGGATTCGGATCGGCAACTACTGGCTCGATCCCGGTCCGTCCATCATCATCCTTCCCAAGCTCTATGAAGCCGTCTTCCGCGCGGCCGGCCGGTCGATGTCCGACTACCTGACGTTCCGTCGGTTGGACAATATCACCCGCGTCTTCTTCGGACAGGATGCCCCTCTCGATTTGCCCGCGAACGAATCCGCATGCCTTGACCTCCTGCGCCAGATCGATCCGTCCGATGCCGTCTCGCTCGGGCAACTTCTGAACAAACTGGGCAAAGTCGAACCACTTCTGGACGAGACGGTTTACGCTCGGCCTTTCCTGAAGCCAACTGATCTGATGAACCTGAAGCTCCTCCGATTCGGAATGGGCTTCAACCCGATGAAGACCTACCGGCAACTCGTTGACGGGCTCTTCCGGTCGCCTCTCGTGCGAGCCTTCTTTTACGGTTTCCCCTCCTACGGCGGCCAGTCCTACTCCGCTAAATCCCCGGGCGCATTCCTGATCCCCTACTACATGCTTCGGGACGGCGTGTACTTCCCGGAGGGAGGCGTACGCGCGATTCCTGTTGCCTTCGAAAAGCTTGCCCGCGACTTGGGCGTCGAGTTCCGGTTCGGAGCAAAGACTACAGAGGTTATAGCGGAAAAAGGAAGAATGCGCTCTGTTCGACTGGCAGATGGTGAGATTGTCGAAGCCGACGCCTTCATCTCCAATATCGACCGCTCCACCTTCGCCGGTCTGAGGCAAAAGCCGATCGATTTGGAGCCGAGCTACAGCTACTTCACCGTCCATCGCGGCATCCGCCGCGAGTTTCCCGACCTCGCTCATCACAACTTGATCATTCCTCCGAACTTCGAGCGCGGGTTCGAGGAGCTCTATTCCGAGAACCGTTTCCCGACCGAGCCGATCGTGTACATCAACTCCACGGGAGGCATGGATCCAGACGCGGCCCCCTCGGGCTGCTCGAATGTCTTCGCCGTCGCTACTTCGCCGGCCATGGTGCAAGGGATCGACTGGAAATCGAAGGCTTCGACCGCCCGATGCCGCGTCGATCAAGCCTTAATCTCGGCGGGACTCGATTGGGAGGATCACGAGCTGGACTTCGAGCGTATTCAAACCCCTGAGTACTTCGAAGCCGCCCATGGCAACTACCGCGGATCGCTTTATGGACTTCACGAGAAGCACCGGCTCATGGGGATGTTTCCCGCTTCGAATCGAGACGAGAATTGGGCGAATCTCGCGTTCTGCGGAGGCTCGGTCCAACCCGGAGCGGGGCTGCCCATGACCCTATTGAGCGGTAAGTTCGCGGTGGAGCTCCTGAAATGAGCCGCCTCCAGTTGGTCGATTCTGAGGGCTTGACGATTGGAACCGTCGACAAGCTCTCCGCGCATGAAAATGGCGGCCGCCTGCATCGCGCCGTATCCGTGGTTTTGTTTGACGATGCCGGTCGCATCTTGATCCAGAAGCGCTCCGCATCGAAATACCACTTCGCTAGCAAGTGGGCCAATGCCGCTTGTAGCCATCCGTTTGCAGGAGAATCTTTGGAAAGAGCCGGCCGTCGGGCTTTGGCCCATGAACTCGGAATCTCGACTTCCGTTCACGAGGTGGCTCGGTTCACCTATCTCGCCTACGATCCCCTATCCGGCTTGACCGAGCATGAGTACGATCACATTCTCGTGGGTTCTTGGAGTTGCGCGGTTCTCCCGAATCCAGATGAGGTCGCCGAGGTTCGATGGATCGGCGGAGCCGAGGCAAGGACATGGCTGGCCGAGCGTCCGAGCGACTTCGCCCACTGGTTCGTAGAGATCCTCGCCGTATTGTCTGCTTCGGTTCAGCAAGATTCTGAAACCCCAGGATTAGGGCATTTCTTGGACGAGTATCACCCCGTGCCATGAGCTTGACATCAGGGTAACTCGGGTGTCTCGGGGGTAGCGATAAACTTGTAGAGAACGGCTCCGATAACCCCTCCTACGATAGGAGCAACCCAGAACATCCAGAGTTGTTGGATGGGCCAGCCGCCGGCGAAGACGGCGACGGCGGTGCTGCGTGCGGGATTCACAGATGTATTCGTCACCGGAATGCTGATCAGGTGGATGAGGGTGAGCATCAGGCCGATCGCGATCGGCGCAAGACCCTTGGGAGCCCGCTCGTCCGTCGATCCCATGATCACGAAAAGGAACATGGCGGTCATGACCACTTCGCAAACCAAGGCGGCAATCATGGAGTACCCGCCCGGTGAGTGCTCGCCAAATCCGTTTGAGGCGAAACCGCCGGCGAGACTGAAAGTGGGTAATCCGTTCGCGATCACGTAGAGGAGCCCGGCTCCGGCGATGCCGCCGAGAACCTGGGCGATGATGTAAGGGACCAGCTTGGAAGAAGGGAAACGGCCGCCGACGCAAAGGCCGATAGACACCGCCGGGTTGAGGTGACATCCCGAGATGTGTCCGATTGCGAAAGCCATGGTTAGGATCGTAAGGCCAAAGGCCAGAGAGACTCCAACAAATCCGATCCCGAGTTCTGGGAATGCGGCCGCGAGGACCGCGCTCCCGCAGCCTCCCAAGACCAGCCAGAACGTGCCAATGAACTCAGCAGTGTATTGCTTCATTTTCCCACTGACCTAGGGACGAGTGCGGACCGGCAAATGACGTGATTTCTTCCGTGTCAAAAAGCAACAAGGCACCTCAGTGGACAGTAAACGAGAACACGAATTCCCCTGACCCAATCGAGACTCGCGTCTCGCTTCCGGCCGTTGCTAAACGCACGGCCTTCCCAGATTCCAAGAGTTCACCGGTCGTCGGCAAGACCACCGTCGCCGTCATGTTCGCGGGAATCCTAACGCTTAACTCGATCTTCGAACCAGCCCGCTTCCAAGCCGATCGCACAACCCCGCGCGGCGTCGTGTGCGAAGCTCGAACCCATTCCAGGCCCTCGACGAACGCGGGCTTGATCATCACCGTTTCGAATCCGGGAGAACCGGCCCTGATTCCCGCCAATCCCTCAAACAACCAGGAGCCCACCGAGCCGAGCGTCGGATGATTCAGCGAGTTTTCGCCCTTCCAATCCTCCCAGAGCGAAGTCGCACCGTTGTTCAGCATATGAAGCCATCCCGGGTAATCCTCCCGCGTGATCAGCTTCCAAGCCAAGTCGTCTCGGCCGACCTGCATTAAGGCGGCGAAGACGTAGTAGGTGCCGACGATTCCAGAGCTGATGTGCCCGTTGCGCCCTTCGACCGACGCCACCAACTGGGCGGCCACTTTGGAGCGCGAGGCTTCCGGCACCATGCCGACGAACAACGGAATCGCATGCGCCGTTTGGCTGTCAATCGCGTAGCGACCGGTCGACGGATCGAGAAACTTGTCATTCGTTGAGAGGGCGATTTGAGCGGCCAACTTTCCATAAGTTTTAGCCTCCCCGGGGTTGCCCAGGAGCAGCGCAGAGCGACTGACGATGTCCGCGCAATGGTAGTACGCGGCCGATGAAGTCAACTCTACCGGTGCCCGCCGGCCGCCCCCGCCCGCGCTGTCGTCCAGCCAATCGCCGAGGCCCCAGGCGATGCGATGATCCTTCGCGGTGGATGTCAGGAAGTCGACATACCGCTTCATGCCCGGATACGAGTTGCGCAGAATCCGAAGATCGCCGTAGTGCAGATAATGCTTCCAGGGGGCCATAACCACGGCTCCGCCCCACCAGGGATCGGCCATTTCACCCGGCGATTTGCCGTCCTTGCTTTGGCCCCAGCCGCTCGTCGGAATGATGTCGGACACATGACCGTTTGGTTCCTGAGCGTCCAGCATGTCCCCGATCCACTTTCGATAGAAGTTTGGAGTCTCGAAGTTGAGGAATGTCGCCGGCATGTCGACGCTCCCATCGAGCATCCAACCCATCTTTTCCCGTTGGGGGCAGTCGGTCGGAATGCCGTGCATGTTGTTCAGGAAGGTCCGCCGGATCACTTGGTGGAGCTTGTTGATCCGCGGATCGGAGCACTCGAACTCGCCCGCCGATTCTGGATTGGTCGTAACCCAACGGCCCTCTAGATCTGAAATCTTGGGCGGCGAAGGCAGGCCCGAGACCTGGACATAACGGAACCCGTGATAGGTAAACCTAGGCTCGAAGGTTTCGACCCCGGAGCCGGACAAGATGAACTCGTCGGTCTGGAAACGTCCGTAGGTATGGCTCGACGCGTGTTTCATGTCGACCGTCCCGTCCGCATTCAGCTTCTCGTTGTACTTGAGCGTGATGGTGCCACCGGCGGGACCCTTTGCGCGGAGACGCGCCCAGCCGGCAATATTCACGCCGAGATCGAAGACGAAAACGCCAGGTTTGGGCTCGGCAAGGTTGACCGGCTTGATCGTAGCATGGGCTTGGATCGGCGGATGATCCTGGGCAATCAGGGCGCCCTTGGGCCCTTCCAGGACGGCAACCGGCATCCATCCATCTGCTCGGTAGTTTGCTTTGGACCACCGTGGCTGGGCGCGCCGGGCGTCCACCGTTTCCCCGCCGCGAACACCGTTAAATGTGATCTCACCTGTGGACCAGACCCACTTGCCGTCTGTTGCGATCGTCTCCGACTTACCGTCGCGATACTCGACGACAAGGTTCATCTTTGCTCGCGGAGTCGCCGTCCATGGCGACTTTTCGAATCCGAAGAGATCGGGTGTTCCCAAGTCGAACCAACCACCGCCTAACAGAATGCCCAGTCCGTTGTCCCCTTTGCGAATGTTCTTGCTCACGTCGTAGCTCACATAAAGGCAGCGCCGATCGAAAGCGGTAAATCCCGGGTCGAGAACACGGTCCCCAATTTTCTCGCCATTCAGGAAGAGCTCGGAGTAACCCAATCCGCAAAGAAAGGCAGTCGCCCGGGCAACCTCGCCCTTTGCTCGGAAGCCGGAGCGCAGCATGATGGCGGGATGCCCCGCAAGCTTCTCGCCGGATCCAATCCATGACCCGCCCCAATCGTCCGGTCGCAATCCCACCACCCAGGTAGCCCGATTGCTCCAGTCGGAAACCCGCCCTTTACCATCCCAAATGCGGACTTTCCAATGGATGAGGCTCGTGGGCGTCAAAGTTCCGCCCGTGTACAACGAGGAAGAACTTCTGGAGGCAAGCTTCCCTGAATCCCAGATGTCCCCATTTTCGGCGTTCAACTTGGCCTCCGAGCTTGCGACCAGGACTTGGTAGGCGCTTTGCCGAGAGTTGCGCTCCGAGGATTCGATCCACCAAGTCAAGCGCGGTTGGGCTCGGTCGAGTCCAACTGGATTCTCGAGGTTCTCGCACCGGAGGTGATAGGGACGCGCGTTAGACGCAGGATTCATGGCAAGAAGACCGGCGGCAAAAAAAAGCGATGCCCACACGGGTTGATTATGCTGTCCAAAAGGCTACGGGCGCGACTTGACCACACGGATTAGTCCGGCGAGTACGCTCCCAGCGCAGACATCAGTGTAGGGGCACCCGTTAGTCTCCGGGGGCACGAGCCCCGTCGAGTGATATTTCTGGTGTCCATCCGCGAAAACGGTGATCACGGTAGGGAATAGCTCCCGCAGTCTCTGGGCCGCAATATAATTCGCGCCGGAAGACACGCCGACGCAAAGCTGATGGCGGTCGCTCAGGGATTGAGCAGCGGCTAACGCGTCTGCCGAGGAGACCACTTCAACTGCATCGATCGAAGAGTGCAGCCCTTCGCGTCCGTTTGATGCTAGGTTCGGAATAAATCCGTCACCAATGCCATAGATTCCGTGCGGCCCGTTGGGTCCCCCCGTCATAACCGCCGCTTCCGCGGGCTCTACGGCCACGAGGCACACTTCGGCAAATGCTTCACGCAGGGCGGCTCCAATACCGACCAGGGTTCCCCCGGTCCCGACCCCGGCGACGAAGGCGATGGGATGGGCAACGTCGGAAGGCAGTTGCCGAACGATTTCGGCACCGGTGGTCCGCTGATGGCACTCCGTGTTTAGCTCATTGGAGAATTGGTCGGGGTTATAGGCACCCGTTTCCTCGGCCAGTCGATCGCGGATCTGGGCCGCCTCCGTGAAGGAGCCTTCTTTCGAACAGAGGACGAGAGTCGCGCCGAGCTCCCGGATAATGTTCTTGCGCTCCTCGGTCATATGCTCGGGCATGACGATCGTGACGGGATGACCCATCTCGCGGGCGTAGTAGGCGAGGGCAATACCGGTATTCCCGCTCGTTGCCTCGACGATTGCTTGACCTGGCTTCAGAAGTCCACGCTGGCGAGCCTCGGTGAGAATATAGGCCGCAATTCGGTCCTTCACGCTCCCGCATGGATTGATGCATTCCAGCTTCGCAAAGATGCCGTCGATTTCGATCATCGGCGTGTCGCCGACTCCGGGTGGAAGGAATGGCGTGGGCGTCATGGCTATGGACGCATTATGGGTTCCGGTCGACCGGCTTTTCTGTCGTCGATTCCAACGACAAAACGGGTCGCCCGCAAATCGCGAGCGACCCGTCATAGTCGGATTCGAAGGTCTAGCCTTCCATCCAGTGAATCTGATCGTCGCCGTGAAGCGACTGCAGGTAGTTTAGCTGGCCGTCGTGGTACCAGATGTTGTTCACGATCATGTTCGCGAACTGGTACTTGGAAACGGTCATGCCCCACGGGGCGGTGTACATTTCGGTGAAGGTCGCCTCGCTGGTGTCGGCAATTGCCTGAGCGAGCGCTTCGCCGCTGGATCGCACGGCATGGATACATGCCTCGGCGTTGTTCAGGGTCGCCGTGTAAGCCGCGCGCTCTTCATCGGTCGGTGCCGGGCCTTCGACGCCGGTGAGGACACCGACGACCATCATATTGAGGCCGGAGACTTCAGCGCAAAGATCCGCCACCGTGCGGGCCTTGCCGCCTTGAGATTCGGTGAAGCACTGCGCGGGGATGTGCTTCAGGTCGACGCAGAACATATGCGTGAGTTGCTTGGCCCAGCCCGAAAGCTCGGCACGAAAGTCGATTGAGGTAAGAGTGTCGCTCATAAAAATAGTATCGCTCCGTCCACTAGTTTAGGACAACTCATCCATAATTTGCAAGGGGGTTGCCCCCGCCGGTGTTAAGGAACCACCGTGAATGAGAATGTTCGAGTGCTGCCCGCGAGCGTGGCTTTGATGAAGCACTCCTGCGGAGCTCCGACGGGGAGCGTGGTCACCGTGAAGGAAGCCGAAGTTGCGCCGATTATGATGTCTTTGGACGTCGGCATTCCCAGGTTCTGCCCGCTCTTGGTCAGGGCAACTGTGCGAACGGCGGTGTGGGGCTGATACATCCGAACAATCGCGGTTGCGCTCGCTCCACCGGTGTATTGGGTCGAGCCCATATAGATATCTTTCAGATCTCTTGGCTTGAAAAGCGAGAGTCCCCCGCCGGCCCCGGCCGTGCCGATGGGGCCAAACGGGCTCACGAACTGGGTGGTCACGCGATACGGGATCAGCTTGGTGTCGACTTGAGTGCGCAAGATCGCATCCATTTCGAAGATGGCAGACTGCGGCGACCCGTCTGAAGTCCCGAAGAGCCCGCCGAAATTGTCGGCTCCGATGAAGGCAAGGCTGTCGTTCGCGGCGGGACTCACGAGGCGCGTGATATTCATGTTCAGGCCCTGCTGCTCAATCCAAAACCAGCTTGGTTCTTGAAAGTCGGGTGCGCCGTAGTCGAAGCTGCCGGCGATCTGCAGATAGCCATTTTTGGTAAATGTAGCATCGCGGTAGCGCGGATTAGTTAGGTTCAAGGTATGACTGAACTCTTGCTGCCCCCCGAAAGGCGTCCGGGTGTGCCAACAAGTTGTAAAGCTAGCCGCCGTGGGTAGGGCGATGCCCCCGCTATAGATCTTGTCTGTCAGCTTATCGATGGCGAAGACCGACGCATATCCCATCGGCACGGGCGGGGCCAAGACATTTCCGGCCGATAGGTGATAGAGGCCCGAGGTGTAGCTTGTCCCTTCAAGGAGTCCACCAGGCGTAGAGTCCCGATTTGCCAGAGCAACGAACACCCCTCCGGCCGGACGAGCAAAGGAGCGCAGAAGATTCTGACCGGCTGGAAACGTCAGCTTCCGAGTAACCGAGGTGTTTAATGCGGCTTGGTTGATGATCGTAACTGCCGCTTCCTCTTTGTAGTTGTTAGTCTGATACCAAACGAGGAAGAGCTGACCCAATCCATCGAGATGGAGTCCGAAGGGGATGTCGTGCAATGGGGTTTTGATGCTGTGGGTCCACAATGTGGCACCGTCCGTACCGCGCAGACGCTTGACGAATGCATCGGAATTGAAGGCCGCCATGTCCTGATAGGAGATGAACACGTCACCCGACGGATCGACCACGATCCTGCTTGCAAACTGATCGCCGGCCAGGTTTACTCGGTTGGTCCAAAGCGTCGATCCGGTCTGGCTGACCTTGGTGACCAAGACGTCCGACTGCCCCGAAACGATCACACTTCCAATGCCAAACACAGAAGCCGATGCATCGACTCCGCAGTCGATGAAGCTGACCGGTTGGCCCCCATAGTTGATGGTCTTGGACCAAGCTTGAACTAGCGTGGCATGGACGGCAAAAGGCACGCCCAGCAGCGCCGCGGTCACGAACCATCTCAAGGGAGTCATAGCCGCATTATAGGGGAAAACCCGATTTCGCCCTAATCCCGACTCGTAACTCTTCGCTCGTAACTCGTAACTAATACGTTTCCGTCACCTTGGTGACGAACTGGGCCTTGTCGGGCTCGATCCCGCGAGCTCGGGCCGCCATCAGCGCTAGCCACTGGCCGAAGAAGATCTCGCCGATCGGCCGATGGGGATCGTCGATCGAGACAGCGGGGGCGCGGACTACAGCGCATCCCTGCGCCTCCAGCCCCTCTGGAGGATCCGAGAAGCATATCGCCGCGCTGCCGTGATCGGCGATCGCGCGGGGGCCGTGGTTGAAGTCAGCGGTGGAGTAGGACTTCGCCGTCAAAAGAGCACACTCCATCAGCTTAAGCGCCGTCTCATGCGCGGTCGCGAAAGAGAAGCCGCGGCCCAGCACGAAAAGGGGCGAGCAGCGCAGAACCGGGCCCAGACGCGAAAGCGCCGATTCCTCGGCCTCGAGCATTGACTGCGTGAGCTCCCTGTGCAAGTTGGCCGGGAGAGCCGGGAACGATTGGCCGGCGAGAACGGCGACTAGCCGGTTTACGGCGAGTAAAGAAGCGGTATATGTTTTCGTCGCGGCAAGAGCATGTTCGGGCCCCACGTTCAGGGGCAAGACAAACTCAGCGGACTCGCCAACTCGGGACTCAGGATTATTGGTGATCGCGAGCGTGGAATGACCGTCTTCTCGCAACGCGGAAAGCACTTCACTTACATCCGGCGCCGCTCCGCTTTGGCTGATGCCAATGCAAAGGCACTTCGGATACTTGATCTTCCTACCGAACCGCGTCCAAACCGAAGGCGCGGCCAAGACCGCCGGGATACCCAAATAGACCTCGATCAAGTAGCGGGCATAGAGTGCGGCGTGATCCGACGAACCGCGGGCGGCGAGAAGAACGATGTCGAACGACTCCTTCTTTAGGAAGTCCCGCAGCTCGGCTTCGTACTGTGCGGCGCGAGGCGCGAGCAGGTCCGGCTGGGCTCGAATCTCCTGCTCCATCCATCGACCGAAGGGTTGCTTCATAGAGGTCTCACTACCAACAGCCCGAGGCTCTTGGCGCTGCCTGCCAAGTATTCACTGATCCGCGGTCCCAAAACCACCTTCTTCGCCGCCGAAGAAGCGTGGAGAAATCGGGCGGTTTTTCCCTCGCGAACGATCAAGCCTGTGTGGCTGCAGTCCATACCGGCGATGCTTGTGACAATGCCAACGATGTCGCCCGATTTCAAAGATGTTTCGGCCGTCTCGACTCTCGAGTTAGGGATGTACTTCAATCTGGATTCCGCCGCCTTGGAGATCGCCGTCTCCGTCGCTTCGATCTCGCGAACGAGTTCCGGATGAGCTTTCAACTGGCGATAAACCGAGGTGTGTTTGGACATGAAATCGATCGGCTTATCCAAGGGAATCGAACTCGGTATCTCGACCCAGCGAACGTTCTTGCGGCGGACATTGTCGTCCATCCAGTCGCAAGTGTAGTGAAGTCGGCTGGGATA
>JBKJIP010000448.1:0-3265 GCA_046598515.1 Fimbriimonadaceae bacterium
CCCCACAATGCCCAAGGACATGCCTGGATGGATCGAATCCCCGGGTCTGGACCACTTGTTTTATAAGGCAGCACCCTACAACTGGTCCATCAACCGCATCCCCAAGTTCGCGAAGGACATGTACGCCACCGGCGTCGGACACGCGATGGCTTACGAAGCGCTCGTTCGAGGCGAGGCTCCGACACTTGAGACCAAGACGTTCGACACGATCAACTGGGTCTTGAACAATCCGCCTCGAACCCCCGTCGATGAGGGTGCGATCTCACCAACATTCATGCGCCGCTACGGCTATTTGGAGAAAGTGTTCGATTGGGCACACATCCTCCATTTCCAGACCATCGACACGTTCACGTACCCAGGAATGACCGACGAACAGAAGGATGCAGAGATCGAACGGCTGTGGGCGTTCTACCAAGCCCAGCCCTACGCGATCACGGGTCTGCCCATGAACATGGACTACCTCGACGGGTTTTCCTATAGCGGTAAGTTTCGGACGGACTACCCGAAGGTGAACGGACTCTTCTGGGGCTACCACTGGCTGCAAACCGTGAACTACGACATGCTCTTTCGGGTCCCGGTGAAGGATCAGGCTGCGCAGTATGAGATTCTCGGTGCTCGCTATCACGAAACGGAACTGTACAAAACAGACCGCGATTTTATGCCGATGACGGCAGAAATGAGCCCGCGATTCGCCAAACGTTTCCCGCAGATCGCGAACGCGTTCGACAACTTGCACATGCTTCACGACAACGTGAACGACATCCTTGCCCAGCCGAACCTCACTGAAGGTCAAAAGCAAGAGCAGGTCAAAATTGCCATCTACCGCGTGTTGGCATCTACCCATAAGGGCGAAACTGCAGGAGAAGGCGAGGGCAAAGAGAACACCCTCCATGACCATCGACACCCGCCGAGCATGCCCGGCATGGGCTGGATGAAAGGCAGCGAGGACGACATCATGTTCATGTCCGGGATGGGCTGGATGGACATGAGCGTTTGTTCCCACTGCTCGATCCCGATGCCCGAGGGCAACCCGTGGGGTGCCACGGTTTCCGCCGAAGGCTGGACGATGATGGTGCGCTGCCTCATGTGTGCTCGCGACATGGCGGGCGAGACTCCAGGTCGGGCGATTATCCGCGCCGCGACGGAGGATCCTAATCGGTTGCTTGTGCTTATCTCCGATGACGAGGGCAACCTGACGAGCAACATCAGGGACGTCGTGTTCCTGGAGAAGCTTGGGGAGCACCCCGAGTGCTCTGGTTGGTCGCGGGCGTTCACTTCGCGCGCCACATTCGACAAATACATTGCCGAGAACGCTGAGTTCAAGGACATGAAGCCACTCAGTCTTGAGGAGTGGAGCAAGCTCAACAACGGGACGCCAGATACGTACCGCAAGATCGAGAAGCCGAATCCTTACAAACCTGGTGGCGGGACGCCGCCGCCCGCATTTGGTGGGGGCCGATCATGAAAAGATGCGTTCCCCTCATCGCTTTAGGAACTGTGCTCGTCAGCAGCGCTCTTGCTCAAAGTGACCACAACAATATCGACTCGGGCAGACCCCTTCGCTTTGACGATGCCGCCTCGATTGCCTACCGAGAACGCGCCTTAGAGTTTGGCCTATCTCTGGAGACCTTCCGTCGCAAGGCAGCTAACTATGGATTTAGAGCCGAATACAAAGTTGGATTCGCGAAAAATCAGGACATCGGCATCACGTTCGATCCGAGCTACGACGGATCCGAGCGCAGGTTCGATGCGGGCAACGTCGAGATCGCTTATTTCAACGCCTTTCGGCGAGAAATTAACGATGCTCCCGCGCTTGCGTACCGGATCGAACTTGGCTTGCCCACCGGGAGAGGCTCCCAGGGTGTCGACGCCAAGTTCAGAGGTATTGCAACGCGTGCTCTGGGTCAATACGACAAGATTCATCTCAATGTCGATATCGCCGTAGCGTCGAACCCCAGACCAGACGAGCAAAATTCCGCCCTTGGAGTGATCTTCGGTTACACAAGCCCGCTGGGCTACCCGAGGAAATTCGACCAGACTTTGGTCGCTGAATTCGGAGTCCAGCAGAGCCGAATTCGAGGTCAGGGTTACACGGGAACGTTCGGAGTCGGCATCCGCAAGCAACTCAGTCCGCAATCCGTGTTCGACATGGGGATCGAGTCTGATATATTTGCGACGCGAGGGGCAAGTCAGAGTCCGATCCGGTTGACGGTTGGATATTCGATCGGGTTTTAGGGGGGACCGTATGGAGGAGACAAGACAGCATCCAGAACTTTCGGAACGCGAGCAGCAGCTCATCACGCTCGCCTCTGAGGGCCTGACCGATATTGCGATTGCGCATCGACTGGGAATCAGCGAGCCCACTGTTAAGAGCTATTGGCAGCGGGTGAGGAGCAAGCTTGGGCCTTACAATCGGACCGAGTTGGTCGCCCACGCTTTAAGGGAGGAAGGCGCAATCGCGGTCGCTGAACTGAATGGTGAGATCCAACGGCTCCGGCATGCCCTGGACGGCTCGGACAAGGACGTGCTCGATCTGCAACGGGAGATGCTCGAAAATGCGCCCGATGCAGTGTTTGCTGTGGATCAAGAAGCCTGCTTCGTATGGATGAATCTGGAAGCAGAACGAATGTTCGGCTACCGCCTCGACGAGCTCGTCGGAATGCCCGTGAGCATCCTTGTTCCGTCCGAGAATCAGGAGCGCCACAAAACCCATATGCGCCAATACTACGAGAATCCTGAGCGTAAGGCGATGGGCGAGCATCTCGCCACAGTCGCGGTCCGCAAAGATGGCCAGGTGATTCCGATCGCAGCGTCCCTCGCGTCGATGGAGACGCCGAACGGCCGGATTGTCACCTGTTTCGTCCGGGAAGTTCGCGAAGCTGAGGCGGTCACATCGTACGCTGAACGATATGGAGCGAAGATGCGACCCGAATGAAGTATCTGAACCTCCTCTTGATAATGGGGGTGTACTCGCTGTGCTACATCGGGATCAAGTTTGGCCTTCCCCATTCGCCGCCGCTCCTCTTCGGCGCTTTACGCGTCGCCCTCGGCGGAATCGCACTGCTCGCCCTGATGCTAGCGACAAAGAGCCCTTGGTGGCCTAAAAACACTCCGCTCAAATGGATGTTGCTTCTGGGATTCGTTGCGACCGCCGCAAGCACCGCCACGATGTTTCTTGCGGCGGCGCACGGGACCGCCGCCCTTGCATCCGTGCTTGGCAACATGCAGCCAATTCTGACCCTCGTCTTGGCCCTGGCGATTCTTC
>JBKJIP010000453.1:0-13290 GCA_046598515.1 Fimbriimonadaceae bacterium
CTGCTGCCTTCCGAGCAGGATCTGCCCCTCTTCTTGCGTCTGCTCGCCGGATCGGCGACGGGTCAGAAGGTGACGGTCTACACGCACTTCATCGCGGGACCGAAAGGGGCGGACGAGCTTGATGGACCGGAAGAGGTCCATCTCGTCTTGGTCGACGCTGGGCGAAGAGAAATCTTGAACTCGCGCTATCGAGCAATCCTGCGCTGCATCCGATGCGGCGCGTGCCTCAACGTTTGTCCGGTGTATCGGCAGGTGAGCGGGCATGGCTACGGTCATGTCTATCCGGGTCCGGTTGGCGCGGTCCTTGCACCTCTGCTCGAGAAGAAATCTGGCCGTCTAAAAGAACTCCCAAAAGCATCGACGCTCTGTGGGTCTTGCGAAGAGGTTTGCCCCGTTAAGATCCCCATCCCCGACATGCTCCTCCACCTCCGGGATGAAAACGGCGAGAAGGGTTCCTGGACCGGCTTCTCGATCATGGCCAACGACCCCAAGAAGTGGGCACCCGCCAAATCGGCGGCGAGGATCGGGCCCGCCGTCGGTTGGTCGGAGTTTCGCGATGGGCCGACCAAGGAAGGCGAGAGTTTCCGAGATTGGTGGAAGTCAAGGCGAGCAGAACCCCAAGGAAGGGCGGGGATTCATCGTGCCCCGCAGGGGTTCTCTCCAGCTTACGAACCCGGCCCCTCACCCCCCGGCCCCCTCTCCCCTACTCGGGGCGAGGGGGAGCTATGGAGGCTCTTCGAGGCTAACCTAACCGCTCTCGGCGGGATGGTGATCTACGCTGACTCGTTGGCTCAACTCGACTTGCCTCTTCAAGATTGCAATCTCTGGGACCGGGAGATCGGGGTCACCGACGCTGATCTCGCCATTGCCGAAACGGGCACGATTGTGATCCACAATCGTCCCGGACGCGAGCGACTCGCCTCGCTCGTTCCGCCCAAGCACATCATCGTGATCGACGAAGACAAGATCGTCGCCCGATTGGAGGATGCGATCTCGGACGAGGGCGAACGATCGAGCGTATGGATTACCGGGCCAAGCCGCACCGCCGACATCGAAGGTGTTCTCGTTCGGGGAGTACACGGTCCCGGTGAGGTCACCGTCGTCGTTCTAAAGAGATAGCCATGCCCCCGGTTCTGCAGCTCAAGCCCGAAGGCCTCTATTGCGAGGCGGGCGACTTCTACGTCGACCCTTGGCGGCCCGTCGAGCGCGCCATCGTAACTCACGGTCATTCTGACCACGCAAGCTGGGGACATCGTCACTACCTTTGCTCCAAGCCGAGCGCTCCCATCCTGAATGTTCGGCTCGGGGAAGACATTCAGATTCAGGCGCTGGATTTCGGCGAATCGATCGCGATCGGCGGCGCGAAAGTTAGCCTGCATCCGGCCGGGCACATCCTTGGTTCGGCGCAAGTACGGGTTGAAGTTAATGGTGAAGTTTGGGTCGTCTCGGGAGACTACAAAACGGAAGCTGATCCAACAACCGAACCTTTTGAGCCGGTGAAATGCCACACGTTCATCACCGAGACAACGTTCGGCCTGCCCATCTATCGATGGCGGCCCCAAGCCATGATCTTCGATGAAATCAACGCATGGTGGACGGAAAACCAAGCGAAGGGCAAAGCGAGCTTGCTCATGGGTTATTCGCTGGGCAAAGCTCAACGGATTCTGGCCGGGGTTGATGCTGCAATCGGCCCAATCCTGATTCACGGCGCGCTGACGCGCTTAACGAAGGTGTATCGGGACCAGGGAATCGCGTTGCCCGCGACCCGCAACGTCCTCGAGTTTGGCCGCGGCTACGACTTCACCAAGGCGCTCATCCTCGCTCCGCCAAGCGTGCAAGGCACGCCTTGGCTTCGCCGCTTCGGTGATTTCTCGACGGCATTCGCCTCCGGCTGGATGGCGATCCGAGGCGCCCGCCGCCGGAGAGCCGTAGATCGCGGCTTTGTGATGAGCGATCACGTGGATTGGCCCGCGCTCATGGCGAGCATCGACGCGACTGGTTGTGAGCGGGTTTGGACGACCCACGGCTACGCCGCTACGGTCGCTCGGCACTTGACGCAGAAAGGGCTCGATGCCCGGCCGATCGAAACCCGTTTCGTCGGAGAATCCGCCGATCCTTCCGATCCGGAAGCCGAAACCGAGGCGAAGGAGGCGGAAGCGGATGCGTAGTTTCGTCGACCTCTACTTCGCGATGGACGCGACGAACAAGACCAACGAAAAGGTCGCGGCCATGATCGACTATTTCCAGCATGCCCCGCCCGAAGATGCGGCATGGGCGCTCGCCTTCCTAACCGGCCGAAGGCCCCGAGTGCCCGTTAAGCGACCGCTCTTGAAGCAGTGGTGTTTGGAAGTGACGGGCATCGATGAATGGCTTTTCGACGAGTGCTACTCCGCGGTGGGAGACCTTTCGGAGACGTTTGCCCTCCTTCTACCGGAGCCGACCAGGGCGGACGAACTGGGTTCACTCTCGCACTGGATCGGAGAAATTCACCGCTTGGCGACTTTGGCCGAACCGGAGCAACGAGAGACCATGGTTGGGGCGTGGGACCGGATGGACGCCGATGAGCGGTTCGTCTGGCACAAGCTTCTCGGCGGCTCATTTCGAGTTGGCGTTTCGCGAGATCTAGTCATCCGTGCTTTGTCGCGTGTTTCGGGCGTCACCGCCGACGTGATTGCCCATCGGGTGATGGGCAAATGGGAGCCGTCGGGAGAGTTCTTTGCGGAAGTCGTCTCAGAGCAGCCTTCCGGCGAAGTGCCTCTCAGCAAGCCTTATCCCTTCTGCTTGGCTCACGCTCTGGAAGGCGAGCCCGACCAGTTGGGCGACATCGCGGAGTGGCAAGCAGAATGGAAGTGGGACGGCATTCGAGCCCAATTGATCCGGCGAAAGGGGGAGACTTTCCTGTGGTCGCGCGGTGAGGATATGATCCACGAGGCATTTCCGGACGTCGTTGCTCTCGGTGACCTTTTACCGGACGGCACCGTCTTGGACGGCGAGATTCTCGCTTGGAATGGCGATCCCCTGCCCTTCGCTCAGCTTCAGCGGCGAATCAACCGGAAGCTAGTCGGAAAGAAGCTGTTGACGGAAGTGCCCTGCACCCTCGTAGCCTTCGACTTACTCGAATTCGCCGGAGAAGACTGGCGCTCAAAGCCGATGAGAGAGCGCCGGGCCCAGTTGGAACAGGTGACAGGCATCGTCGTATCTCCCTTGATCGGAGCCACAACTTGGGAGGAACTACAGACTCGCCGTGGCGATTCGCGTGCGATGTTCGCAGAAGGCTTGATGCTGAAAAGGCTCGATTCCGACTACACGCCGGGGCGAAAGAGAGGTGCCTGGTGGAAGTGGAAGATCGCGCCGTTCAGCGTTGATGCGGTCCTGATTTATGCCGCGCGCGGTTCTGGCAAACGGGCGTCCTTGTACTCCGATTACACCTTTGGCGTCTGGCAAGAGGGCGAGCTGATCCCTTTCGCCAAGGCTTACTCGGGACTGGATGACGCCGAGATTCGGCAGGTCGATAACTTCATTCGGCGAAATGCCCTCGAGAAGTTCGGGCCGGTGCGCACGGTCAAGCCGGAGTTGGTCTTTGAGATCGCCTTCGAGGGGATCCAGCTTTCGACCCGCCACAAGTCAGGCATCGCGACCCGCTTCCCGCGAATCTTGCGTTGGCGCAAGGATAAGCGCCCGGAAGATGCGGACACGCTGGAGAATGTTAAGCGGCTGTTGGAAGTGAAACCCTGAGGCGTGGCGCAATCGTTTTCGCACCAGTAACGTAGAATGAGTCAATCATGCCTAGGCTTAAGAGCGAGGAAGAACGCGTGAACAGCTTAGTTCCGGAAAAGGCTTTGCGTGCTGTCAAAGCTGCCTATAAGGAGACTCTGCGCTCTCTTCAGGGTGACGATTACGTGCTAATCACGCTGCATGGGAAGTTGATCAGAATTGATTCACAGCTAAAGCGAACTGCGATTGGGACTGTTCCTCGGCGCGTCCCACTTCCTCGGGGCCTCAAGTACAAGGTGAAGTGAGTTCCCAACAGCCACGTGTCCGAATGTTTGCGGGGCCAAACGGCTCTGGTAAGAGCACGATTCGCGAAGGGATTCTGCCGGAACACCTCATCGGTGCCTATGTAAACGCCGACCAAATTCAACTCGAAATCAACTCTACAAACGCGCTTGATTTGACGAGGTTTCAAATTTCTTGCGAAGTTCCATGGTTCTCAAATGAACTGCTGAGAGGTGGTCTGCTGGCGCTAGGGGGACTTATCGACACTACTGGACTGAAGTGCGTTGGGAACTCCCTTGAGTTCGGCAAGCTGAGGGAGAATTCCTATCTCGCAGCCGCGATTGCGGATGCGATCCGCATTCGACTTCTGGACCTCCCGATCTCATTTTCTTTTGAGACAGTAATGTCCGCCCCACAGAAGGTTGAGCTTCTTCGTAAGGCGCGTTCCCTTGGCTATCGAACCAGCCTATACTTCCTGGCGACGGAGAGTCCGGAGATCAATGTCTCCCGCGTCCAAAATCGCGTGAGGAGGGGCGGGCATGACGTTCCTGAGCAAAAGATACGAGATCGATACTACCGATCGCTCGACCTTTTGTATGACGCGATCACGGTCAGCAATCGCGCCTTTGTCTGGGACAACTCGGGCGCGCCAAGTGAACAGTTTCTTGTTGCGGAATTTACGGACGGACAGTTGGTGCGGGCCTCTCCCGAAGTGCCACTCTGGTTCTATGATAGGGTGATTCAAAAGATTCCGGCGGATTCCGTCGAATGAAATCCCGCGATTGGTTCGCCTCCCAAGGGTGGTCACCACTACCATTTCAGACCGAGGTTTGGACGCGCTACGCTGCCGGCGAATCCGGCCTCGTTCACTCTTCTACGGGCTCCGGAAAGACCTACGCCGTCTGGCTCGGACTCTTAAACAACCCGCCTACGCGAAAGGGCCTCAAGGCGATCTGGATCACGCCCTTACGCGCTCTGGCACATGACACGCTGAAGGCCCTCCAGACTCCGCTGGAGTTCTTCGGACTCGATTGGAATATCGAGATGCGGACAGGAGACACTTCCTCGCACCAGAAGAAGAAGCAGTTCACCAAGATGCCCGATGGGCTAGTGACCACGCCGGAGACTCTATCTCTCCTATTATCGGAGCCGACAGGGAAGGATTTACTGGAGAATCTTGAACTGATCGTCGTCGACGAATGGCACGAGCTCCTGGGAAGCAAAAGGGGAACGCAGACGGAGTTGGCCCTCGCTCGGCTACGCAAATGGAATCCCAAGGTGCGAACCTGGGGGCTCTCCGCGACTCTGGGAAACATCGATGAAGCCGCGCGCGTCCTCGGCGTGCCCCAGACCGTGAAGGGAGAGCAAGACAAAGAGATCATCGTCGATTCGATCCTCCCGAAGAACTTGGAGCGGTTCCCATGGGCTGGCCACTTGGGCAGCCAAATGATCCCGCTTGTGGCCGAGGAACTGGAGAATGTTCGCTCTGCTCTCATATTCACGAACACGCGGTCGCAGGCCGAGATTTGGTATCAAGCGCTGCTCATGCTTAAGCCGGAATGGGAGAATATCATCGGGCTTCACCATGGTTCGTTGGATCGCGAGGAGCGAACGCGAGTGGAATTGGGCCTTCGAAACGGCGAATTGAAGGCGGTCGTGTGTACGGCCACGCTCGACTTGGGCGTGGACTTCTCACCTGTGGAGCGGGTTTTCCAGATAGGCAGTCCTAAAGGCGTCGCTCGAGTTATCCAGCGCGCCGGTCGCAGCGGTCACCAGCCGGGACGGCCCAGCCGGGTCACGATCGTGCCAACTTTCGCGCTCGAACTCATCGATATCGCCGCGGTCCGGAAAGCCGTCGCGGATCGAAACTTGGAGGGTCGGACTCCGATCTCCAAACCTCTGGATGTCTTGGTTCAGCACATCGTCACCATCGCTATCGGCGGCGGATTCGAATCGCCAGAACTCTACGAAGAGGTGCGAAGCGCTCACTCATACAAGGATCTGCTGCTCGATGAATGGCAATGGTGTTTGGATTTCGTGACTAAGGGCGGCCAGAGCCTGAAAGCCTATCCCGAGTTTCACAAAGTGATCGAGCGTGATGGCCGCTTCCTGGTCGAAGACAAGCGAATCGCCCTTCGCCACCGGATGGCTATCGGCACTATCGTGAGCGATTCCGCCGTCAAGGTCGCTTATCTCAAGGGGGCGACGCTTGGATCGATCGAAGAGTCTTTGGCTGGTCGCTTGAGGAAGGGAGACAAGTTCACTTTTGCGGGCAAAGTGCTCGAGTTCGTAATGATGAAGGACATGACCGTCTACGTCAAGCGGGCGACGACTCAGAAAGGTTCGGTTGTCCGGTGGGCGGGGGCACGCATGGCCTTGAGCACGGAGCTTGCCCTGAGCGTTCGAGCGCGTTTGGACGACGCGCATCATGGCCTACTGGACGAGCCGGAGATGAAGTTCTCCGCCGAGCTTCTATCTCTTCAGAACGAGTGGTCAGCCCTGCCGGACGAGGATCAGCTCTTGATCGAATCCGTCCGAACTCGCGAAGGGTTTCACCTCTTTTTCTATCCGGTCGAGGGGCGGCTCGTTCACGAAGGTCTGGCCGCGCTGTTCGCCTATCGCATCAGTCGACTGCGACCGATCAGCTTCACACTGGCGGCAAACGATTACGGGTTCGAACTCCTTTCGCCTGAGCCCGCACCTTTGGATGAAGCTATCGACAACGACCTATTCTCCACTCACAACTTGATCGAAGATATCACGGGATCTCTGAATGCCACGGAGCTTGCTCGGCGACAATTCCGAGAGATTGCCCGCGTGGCCGGACTGATCTTCGCGGGTTACCCAGGAGCACCGAAAACGAACCGCCAGATTCAGGCGTCTAGCGGACTGTTCTATGACGTTTTCGCCAGATTCGAGCCCGAAAACTTGCTCTTGATGCAGGCCGATCGGGAGGTCCTCGAGAAGCAGCTCGAAGTCACGCGTTTCATCGCAACGTTAGAACGGCTTCAGCGAAGTCGGATCGTCTTCGCGGAACCACCGCGTCCCACGCCCCTCGCTTTTCCGCTCCTCGTGGATCGATTGCGCGAGTCGATAAGCTCCGAGGCGCTCGAGGACAGAATCCGCAAGATGGTGGCGGACTTCGAGCGAGGCGCGGCGGAGTGACTATCGAAGTCCGAGGAGAAGCGCTGGACTTGCTTCCGGGGCGTGCCATTAATTGGCCGGCCCGCAAGACGCTGATGGTCGCCGATCTCCATCTGGGCAAGGCGGCCACCTTTCGGGCGCTTGGCGCACCGGTGCCGGAGACGCCAACTTTTGAGACTCTTCAGCGCCTCTCGGACCTGATCGATTACATCACCCCGGATCGTTTAACGATTCTGGGTGACCTCTTTCATGCGCGAGAAGCGATGTCGGGGGCACCAAGGGAAGCGTTTTTGGAATGGGTAAATCGCCACCGTGAACTGGATGTGCAGCTCATCGTCGGGAACCATGATCGCCGTGCGCTAGCCGAAGCCGATGAATTGTTAAAGGCTTCGATTGTGATGAAAGATTGCCTTGAGGAGCTCCCTTTCTGCCTCGCCCATCATCCTCCGTCGGGGCCTCGCGAAGACTACGTTCTTTGCGGGCATATCCACCCCGGCTTCCGCCTCGTAGTTCGTGGCCATCGGTCGCAAACGGCTGCCTGCTTTTGGTTCACCGAGGGCTATGGCGTGCTACCCGCGTTCGGGAGCTTCACCGGGCTCGCTTTGATCGAGCCGGAAGAAGGAGACCAAGTTTTTCTATGCACCGACCGCGAAGTGATTCGCGTTCCGTGCTAGGAATCGCGCTCCGCTTGCCTCATGGCAAGAATCGACGAGATGTAGGCGATCAGAAGAATCGGGGCCGCGCAGAATGAGACATAGCCGATCCAGAGCACGACCGCCTGTGAGGCCGTCTGAGAAACATTCCCTCGAAATCCTCCCATCATATTGACGATCTTGTCGCCGAAGTCCGCGAGGCTGATGAAGAATGTGATTCCGCTGATAGGAAGGAAGGCGCAAACGGTGGCGCGCCACAACTTCATGTCTAGAATCTTCGAAAGAAACCAGAGCAACATGGATACGCGGTACGCAGACACGAAGACGAGGGCCGCGACGTTGTAAAAGGATGCCGTGCTGCTAGCGGAAATTGCCTCGATGGGCAACGCGTAAACGATGCCGGGAACGCTTGTCGCGGCCACGAATGCGGCGAAGTCGGCATAGCCAATCTTCTCTCTGGCCAAAGGGTAGGAAATGGCCCAGAGCAAACCGGACAGGACGAACACGTAGAGTACGGAGCCATAACCCATCCGGGCGAAGTAGGGTAGATCCCGCGGATCATCCCACCATCGGCCAAACCCAACCGCCCAAGTCAACAAAACTCCGATCAAGAGCAGCGGCCAAACATCATCTTCGATGTCACCGCGGGTCGCCCGGAAAGTCAGAATCCGACCGATCGATTGCAGAGCAGTTTTTATTCTAAGCATGGGTCTTCACGGCCTTTCGGACACATTTCTGAAACCTGGACTTGCGGGGAATGGTCTTCGCATCACCATAAACATCGCGAACGAGGTCGCTAAATCCCGATTCGAGCTCCTTCACGGACATTTTCGCGGGCTGGAAGGTCACATCGAATAGAGTGCACTGATCCCAAAAGACGGGGCGGAGAAGCCTGCCCTCGGTCTCCAACCTTTGATGGAGAGCAGTACCTGGGAAAGGGGTCAGGACTGTCACTTGCACCTCGGAGAGATCTGCATCCTCGATGAATCGTGAGGTCTCTTCGAAAACACTCGCATCGTGGTTGTCGAACCCGAAAATGAAGCATCCGTTCACGGAGATTCCGTGATCTTGAATCTTCTGGATTGCCTCGATGTACTTTGAGCGTCGCCGCCGCTTCCAATGCTTCGAGTCGGCTTCCTCGAGGGCGTTTTCGTCGACGGTCTCCAAGCCAATGAGAACCTGCATACAGCCGGAGGCCGCGAGATCACGAAGGAGGTGATCGTCGTCCGCGAGACTGATGTCGGATTCCGTGAACCATCGAATCCCACGATTGCCGATCGCCTCTACCAACTGACGTGCCCAGGGCTTGTGAACGAACGTATTGTCGTCGGCCAGTTCGATGAACGGCTTTGGCCAGATCGCTTCGATGGCATCGAGCTCCCGATTCACATGCTCGATGGACTTTCGCTTGTAATCACTGATGAGCCGCGATGCCCCGCAAAACGCGCAGTCGAGAGGGCAGCCTCGAGTAGTTTGAATCGTGATCCGGTTATAGCGTGTGGGATCGAGAAGATCATATCGGGGCAACGCCCAAGGCTCGAAGGATCGATTCCGCATCGAACGGTAGATCGGCTTTAGCTCACCCTTCAGATAATCGCAGAGGAGATCTCGCCAAACGCCTTCTCCCTCCCCCACGACCACGACGTCGGTATGTTCCGAAGCCTCTTCAGGCTTCAGCGAGGCGTGCAAGCCGCCGATCACGACCCGTTTCCCCTGGGATCTGAGCTCGTCGGCCAAGCGATAAGCGTCGTTTATGCGCGCGGTAAGACTGGAAATGGCTACCAGTTCGGGAAGGCCGCTCAAATCTGCGGACTCGAGTGAGTCGACTTCGCGGTAGGTGATCGCCCAGTCGCTCGGTGTATGCCCCGCGAGCGTAAGAACTCCGAGACTCGGAAGCGACGCGATCACTTTGCCGCGCTCGATGAACCCAGGCAACGTCATGCCGAGCGCAAGCAACTCCGGATTGTAAATCCGCACGCCGCTCATCGCAATGAAGGCAACTTCAGACTTCGGCAAGGTATCCGCATTGTAGCGGCAACCGACGCTTGTGGAAGTCCCAAGATTCCGGGCCTAGCTCCAGCGCTAGGCATCCCAGACGAAAGGCTCGGCGTCCGTGAGGAGGCGGCCCTGCTCTTCCACGGCGCGCTCCAAGTACTCCGGAAGAGTGAAGCATGCGTGGTGGAAGCGGCCAGTGTAGTACTTGTTCGAGACCCCTCTTGCCGCGTGGCGGCTCTCAATTTCGGCCCGGGTTAGCGCCATTGGGTCGTGTTTCTTGGATGCGAGCACGAACCCCCAGGGCTGGAAGAACGTCGTGACGATCCCGTAGTAACCATAAACGTGGGGGAAGACATTAGACATTGCCTGTAGGGTCTTGATGCACGAGGCCATGCAAGCGGGATAGTTTTCGTTCGCGGAGCCGGCCTGCATGGCGAAGACGCCGTCCTCGCTCATGGCTTCGGCGCAGAGCTGGAAATATTCGCGGGTGAAGAGCATTTGCCCGGGGCCATCTTCGTGGGGATTCGGAAGGTCGCTTAAGATTACGTCGAAGTTCGCCCCTTTGTGCTCCTTGATCCAGCCGCGCGCGTCGGTATGCAGAAGGGTTGTGCGCGGATCCTCGAAGGCACCTTGGTGCCATTCGGGCATATGGACCTTCACCATGTCGACGAGCTCTTCGTCGATATCGACCATCACGGCCTCCGTGACAGTGTTATGAGCGAGCGCCTCGCGGAGAGTGGCGCCTTCGCCGCCGCCGCACACCAAAACCTTTTTTGGATTGGGGTGTAGGGTCATGGCCGGCTGGCTCATGCACTCGTGGAAGACGTATTCGTCCATGAGCGAGGTCTGAATGTTGTAATCCAGGAAAAGCGACTTGCCGAACCGGGGAACATCGGCGATTTGGTAGGTCTGATACTCGGTCTTGCCTTCCAAAATCATTTTCTCGACCCGGTACTGCCAAATCGCAGCCGAGGTGTGGGTCTCGTTGATGAACATGCCGGTGGCGTCGCTGTGGCTCATGGGGACCCAATTGTGACAGGTGGGGGGTGTTTTGCACCGAAGGGAGCGGGTGTGTCTCAAGCAGGTGATGACGGAGGCAACCTTGTACGAGCTGGTCGGCATGCCACACGAGGGCGTGTGGCATGAACTTCTCTTGAACGTTAGCGACCTAAACGGAGGCTGGTCGGGGCGCGACACGAGGGCGTGTAGCGGGAACGGCGGTTTCTTGGCTTCTAGGATTCTTAGCGAATGCTTCCATTCACGATTCCGTAAATCGACGCTCGTCGATCTTCGGCGGGCGTCGGCGGCTTTTGGGCATCGATTGCCCGCTCGACCGACCGCACGGCGTCGCTCAGCGCGTCAAGAATCGCGTCCTCAACGAAGTCGCGGCGATACTCCGCAACATCGTTCTGAACTCGAAATTTGCGGCCAGTAGAGCTTCCACTCCCACTCACGCTGCCAATTTCGTTCTTGCCCGAAAGGCTCACGGACACGTTCGTTTTTTCGAAGTCGATCGTTACCGTGATCGAAACCGAGCCACTGCCATCGCGAGCGAACTGAATGGCACGGGTTTCGAACCGCCGTTGGGCGAAGGATTCGAGCAACCGTTCTTCGCGGCTTTCATCCCCGATATTGATGTTCTTGCGATTGATGTTGACGCTGAAGTCTCGGATCCAGACTCGGCGATCCTTGCGGTCGAAGATGGCTTGCAGATCGACGATGCTCGTTTCGTCCGTGCGGAGGCCACGGCACATCGTGAGAATCCGCTCTTTGTCCGTCAGCAAAATCCCATCCACGTAATCGCGATTGCCTTCGCGGGTCACGAACATTGCGATTCCTTTCTCGGGCCAAGCGTTTACCGACCAATCGGAGGATCGGTTCGCGGCGTAGAAGCGCTCAGCGGGACCGAGGTCGCGGGTGAAGGCGCTGAACTCGGTAGCTTTCTTCGCATCGTACCAAAGCGCGATTGCCTTCGCATCGCCTCCGCGACCGTTGAGCAGGGCATCGACCCGCCATTGATCGTCGCTCGAGAGCACCAGACCTTCCGGCCGCATGGCCCCCTTGCCCACTTTGTACAGCTTCTTCAAGTCTTTGTCGGCGCTCTCGCCAAAGACCACATTGCCGACCCGCTTCATGTCGTAGGTCGTCAGGTCCGGCAACGTAATCGCTTGCGAACTAAACAGAACGAGGGCAAGGCTGAGCATAGGCATAGTTTACGTCTCCGATTGGCCGTAAGTCGAATGATAGCGGTCCCACCACTTTGCGATTTCTTCAGGCGGAAAGGGGGTTGGTTTGCCAATCTGCATCGCAAGCCAGATCGTCTTCGCGGTGTCCTCCACCATAATCGCCGCCTTCAGCGCGGCTTCGGGCGTCGGGCCCCATGTGAAAACGCCGTGGCTGCCGAGAAGGATGGCCGGCCCACGGCCTTTGTGCTTAAGAATAGCCTCGCCAATTGCGTCACCCTGATTGTCGACATAGGGCATGCAAGGAATCTCGCCGCCGAACTCGTCCGCGACGGCGGTAAGCACGCAAGGAATCGGCATGCCGCACGCGGCGAAGGCCGTCGCGTAGTTCGAGTGCGTATGAACCACCCCCCCGATCTCCGGCATGTTCCGGTAGAGAAATAGATGCTGGGGAAGGTCGACGCTGGGTTTGAGCTGGCCCGCAAGTGGTTCGCCCGTCGTGAGATGGACGGCGACGACTTGGCTGCAGGTCAGGTTGTCGTAGTTGATGCCGCTCGGCTTGATGTAAACCAAGCCAGCCTCGCGTTTCAAACCGCTCACATTTCCAGAGTGGGCGGTAACGAGACCAGCGGAAGGAAGCTTCCGATTCGCGGCCGCAACGCGCTGTGACATGCTCGTAGGTGAGCCGAATTCTTCATCGATTTCAGCCTGGATGCGTCGCACTTCATCCTTATGTTCAGCAAGCATCCCAAAGATGGGCAGCAATGATGGCTTCTCACCATCAGCGCCGTCCACCTCCCTTACTTGCTGCCCCAAGCCGACGACAAGCATCTCCTTAAGCGTCCGACCTGTACGCGCGGCCTCGATCTTCGCCCTCTTAAAGAGGTCATCCGGAATATCTACTGACGTCCGCATGTTTATATGAAAGCATATTTATGTTTAGCAGTTCACGATGTTGGCAATGAATCACAATAGACAGGCATGTTGGACAATGGTCACGTCGGCGTCGATGA
Source organism: Fimbriimonadaceae bacterium (assembly GCA_046598515.1). Lineage (GTDB taxonomy): Bacteria > Armatimonadota > Fimbriimonadia > Fimbriimonadales > Fimbriimonadaceae > JANJUB01. Next base: position 12,985 of record JBKJIP010000453.1, read on the forward strand.
AAGCGGGAAAGGGGACTATTTTGGGCCTTTGGTGATCGCCGCGTGCTACGTAGGCCCAGAGCATCTAGCCGAACTCGACGGAGTCAAGGATTCCAAGAAACTCACCGATCCCGTCGCCCTCCGCCTTGCGGGAAGGATCAAAGCGGTGTGCCCGCATGCCATCATCAGCATCGGTCCGACGAAGTACAACGAGCTTTACGCCGAAATCAAGAACCTCAACAATCTTCTTGCGTGGGGCCATGCTCGGGCCATCGAAGAGGTCTTGACGAAACATCCTGCCGACCTCGTCATCTCCGACCAGTTCGC
>JBKJIP010000144.1:0-13964 GCA_046598515.1 Fimbriimonadaceae bacterium
CGGAACCCCGCCGGAAGCCAGGGCAGCTTCCACTTCTCGCCGTGAAGTCAGGTGCTTGCTCAGCCCGTCGCCGATCTCTCCCAAGCCCCCCAGGTAGAGGATTCGCTGGACGCCAGCAGTTGCGCAAGCTCGCCCAAAAGCTTCGGCCAGGATGAGGTCGCGCGAACGGTATTCGCCAACCGAGGCCTCCATCGAGTGGATCAAGTAGTAGGCGGCTTGACAGTCCTTAAGGGCTTCTACGAGCGCAGTTTCATCCGAAATATCCCCTTTGAACATCTCAACCGCGTGGTGCTGGGCCCATGGTCGATCTCGCAGTTTTGCAACGCTTCTGGCGAAACACCGAACCTCATAACCCTGCTCCAGCAATCGGGGAGCAAGCCTGCCCCCAATGTAGCCAGTAGAGCCGCTTAGGAATATCCGCCGAATTGGGATTGAATGCCCGGCGGATTGATTCACGACTCTATCATACGTGAAGTCACTCGGTCTAACGGCACCTAGAGTCCGTGATCAGGCATTTGCGGATCGCAGTTCCGGCGAAAGAACTGCGTCCAAGGAATCACAACGCATCGATATTGGTTGCTGAAAGGGTTGGATGCTTGTTCTTACTCAGTCAGACCAACCGCGCTCAGAACCAGGCTTGAGCAGGAGCAAGTGGTCGAGTTCTCGGCGCTTGGCCCGGGCGACGAAGGCGTGGGCCAGGATCGGGTCGGCGATGTAGGCGTCGAAAGTTTCTTTATCGACCTCATACCACTCCGTGTACTCCACCATGGAGTTCCGGACTGGAATCCCAACGAAAGTGCGCCCGCTCTCTTCGTCCTTCTCAAGCGAGAAGCGCCTCGTCTGGTCTACGAAGAGAGCTTTTAGCTTCATTGCCCAGACTTCAACTGGATCGCCCGCAGATTCATTGGCTTCCAACCCTCGGCCACGGCGCGAACGACGAGCGTGTTCTTGCCGGCGACGGCCGGAAAAGAGCCTAGATCGACGGACTTGTAGGAGTCATAGGAACGCGTATTCGGGGAGGTGAATCGACTGGTTTTTCCACCGAGCGTGACCGTGAAATCCGCCGACCCGATGGCCGCGATTTCGGTGGTTAAATCCACGGTGCCGGAGGCGGGAGCACTAAAGGTCCACTCCGCGTAATCCTTCGAATCCAGCCAGAACCCTAGGTTTGGTTTGCCACCCCGTTCCTCGGACTGGAGCCCCCCGTGCAAAGTCGCATCCTCGGGCGCGAGCATGAGAGACTGCCCAAGCCGAAGGGTTAGCGCCGGTTGCTCTACTTCGATGGCACCCTTCACGATGAGCAGGACCGTGGTCGAAACCTTATCCGGCGCCTGGACCGGCACGTCGATTACGACTCCTTCCGGCGTGTTCCGGCCAACTAGCTTCCGGTCGCCATCCAGCAGAGAAACCTTGCCAACCTTGCTCTTCAGGCCGGGAACGAGGAGTTTTCCGTTCGTCGGCCAGTTAAAAACGTGCAGATAAAGGGAGGCGACGTCCTTTCCACGTACGGTCGTACACCGGCCCCATGGTAGTTTCTTGAACGGGCTGGCCGAGGTTCCGTAAATCGCGGAGCCGTTCTTCTTCATCCACACGCCAACCGTGGCGAGACGCTCGACCGACGGCCCGGGGATTTCTCCGAGAGAGGTCGGACCCACATTCAAAAGGAAGTTACCGCCTTTGCTCGCCACGTCCACAAGGGTCCGGATAAGGGTCTCACTCGACTTCCAATTGTGGTCAGTGCTCTTGAACCCCCAGGTGTCGTTCATGGTCATGCAGGTCTCCCAATCGCGCCCTGGATAGCCAGTGGCGGGAACGAACTGCTCCGGGGTTTCAGTGTCGCCGCGGTAAGTGCCCAAGCGGTTGTTATGGATTATCCCGGGCTGAAGCTTGAGAAGGGGGAGGAGCATGTCCGACTGCTCTTTGCTGATCCCGATCGGCGTATCCCACCACAGAACCGAGATCTTCCCGTATTTCGTGAGAATTTCCTTGACTTGAGGGACAGCGACCTTCTGGATGTAATCCGTCATGTCCCGGTTCTGCTTCGGGTCCCAGTTTCCGCCCGCCGCCGAGCCGCCGTTCGTCCAGTCTTGCGCTTGGCTGTAGTAGAAACCAAGCTTCACGCCGTGCTTTTGGCAAGCTTTGGCGAGTTCGGCGAGGGGGTCGCGGCCGAACGGTGTCGCCCGCATGATGTTCCAATCAGAAGCCTTCGAGTCGTACATCGCGAAGCCGTCGTGGTGCTTGGATGTGATGACGATGTACTTCATGCCCGCGTTCTTGGCGATCCGCACCCATTTGTCGGCGTCGTACTTCGCGGGGTTGAACTCCTTCGCATAGGCGCGGTATCGATCGACAGGGATCTTGCCCGCGTTCATGATCCATTCGCCAATGCCGCCGATTTCTTTGCCGTCGTAGACTCCCGCTGGCACCGAATAGATGCCCCAGTGGATGAACATGCCGAATCGGGCCTCGCGGAACCATTGCATCCGGGCGTCCCGCTGAGCGGTCGTTTCATTGGCGTAGGGATCGGGACTGCTTTGGGGAACCAAGGCGGACGAGAGCAACAAGGCAACGAGCGGACTCATGCCGATACGCTACCCCGAGATTGCGACTTAGTAGAATCTGGGAATGACTGTCGATGAAGTGATGACCCGCTTGGCAGGCCTCGGGAGCGAGAAGCAGCGGGCCATGAATGCGAAGAATGGTGCTGGAGACAACCAGTTCGGCGTGAAAATGGGAGATCTGCGCATCGTGGCCAAGGAGACCAAGATCGACCATGAACTGGGTTTAGAGCTTTGGGAAACGGGGAACGTGGATGCACGGCATGTGGCCACGCTCATCATGAAGCCGAAAGACTTGTCTGTCGATCAACTCGATGCAATGACTCGGGCGGTTACTTATACAAATCTCGCCGACTGGTTCACTTCCTACGTCACGAAAAACCATCCCGAAAAGGAGTCTCTGCGACAAAAATGGATGGACGATCCCCATCCGATGGCCGCCCGGGCAGGCTGGAGTCTGACTTATGAGCGAGTCACCAAGGATCCCGCGGGCCTCGATTTGGGTGCTTTGCTGGACCGGATCGAATCGGAAATGGCGAACGCCCCGGCCCCGACGCAGTGGACGATGAACTTCTGCCTGGCCGGAATCGGGATCGAATTCCCCGAGCATCGCGAGCGGGCGATCGCCATCGGCGAGAAACTGGGCGTTTATCGGGATTATCCTTGCTCGAAAGGCTGCACGTCGCCTTTCGTTCCGATCTGGATTAAGACGATGGTTGATCGCGAGAGCTAACTCTGTGTTCCTTTCCGCGAACTCATTCTGCGCCCCCCTGCGGTTAAAGCGCACAATCGACTCATGCTTGCGATCCTCGCCCTCGCGTCTTCACTTTCGATGACCGCGATAGACCTCCGATGCGAATCACGACGAGAGCCTCTCGGCGTGGACGAACTGCATCCTCGGCTGAGTTGGATTCTGGAAGCCGGCGAGGCCGAGCGACATGTTACGCAGAAGGCGTATCGCATCCTGGTGGCCTCTTCCTCGGCCACGCTCGCCCGCAATCGAGGTGATCTTTGGGACAGCGGCACGGTTGCGAGCGGCGAGCAGAACAACATCCCGTACGCCGGTGCCTCGCTTAAGCCCGGCCGACCCTATTTTTGGAAGGTCTGGGTCAAATCCAACAAAGGCGACGGCAACTGGAGCAAGCCCGCGAAGTGGGAAACGGGGCTGCTGAATACCTGGAAGGCGGCTTGGATCGATGATGGTCGCAAAAACCCGGAGGACTCTTACAAGGACGATCCCGCCCCCCTCTTTCGCAAAGAGTTTCCGGCTCGAAAGCCCGTCGCCCGGGCTCGACTCTACATTGCCGGGCTGGGCTATTACGAAGCATCTCTGAACGGCACACGGATCGGTGACTACGTCCTGGATCCCGGTTGGACTCGCTTCGACAAGCGGACGTTCTACAGCGTCTACGACGTTACCAAGCAGGTTAAACCCGGCGAGAATTGCCTCGGAGTCATGCTCGGGAACGGCTGGTACAACCCGCTTCCCTTGCGCCTATTCGGCTCCTTCAATCTGCAAGAGCACTTGCCGACGGGACGACCCATGTTGCGTGCTCAGCTTCATATCGAGTATCGAGATGGCTCATCCGAAACCGTCCTGTCTGACCGCACTTGGAAGGTCGGCGACGGCCCGATCCTACGTAATAACATCTACTTGGGAGAAGTCTACGACGCCCGCCTCGAGCAGCCGGGCTGGGACCGACCGGGCTTCGAAGACGCTGCATGGCGGCAAGCCGCCCTGAGTCCGGGCAAGACCGGCCCGCTCATCGCCCAGCCCCAACCGCCCATTCGAATCACCAAAAAGTGGAAGGCGGTGAAGGTCAGCGAGCCGAAGCCCGGGGTCTACATCTACGACTGCGGCGTCAACTTTGCGGGATGGGCCAGTTTGAAACTGAATCTCAGCAAAGGCACCGTCGTTCAAATGCGTTATGGCGAACTGCTGCGTCCAGACGGCACCCTGAACCCGATGACGGGCGTCGCGGGCCAAATCAAAGGCTTTCTCGAGAACACAAAGGAAAGCGTAGGTGGACCTGGGGCGCCCGAGATCGCTTGGCAAACGGGCACTTTCATCGCTCGCGGCGGTCCAGAAACGTATACACCTCGATTCACTTTCCATGGCTTTCGCTATGTGGAGGTCATCGGACTGCCCAAACCTCTTCCTCTCAACGCCGTCACCGCCATGCGCCTCAACTCCGACGTCGAAGATGCGGGAACGTTTGAGTGCTCGAACCCAATGCTGAATGAGATTCAGGCTATGTGCCGTCGGACTTTCAAGTCGAACATCTTTAGCGTCCAGTCCGACTGTCCGCACCGGGAAAGACTCGCCTACGGCGGAGACATTGTCGCGACAAGCGAGGCACTGATGAGCAACTTCGACATGGCCGGCTTCTATGAAAAGACCGTCCGTGATTGGTCAGACAGCACCCTGCCGAATGGCATGTTCACGGACACGGCGCCGTACATCGGAATCCAGTATTGCGGTGTTATCTGGGCGATGGCGCACCCATTGCTGATCGACCAACTGCACCAATACTATGGCAACCGGCAAATCGGAGCGCAGCAATATGAGGCGGCGAAGAGGTGGATTGCGCTCGTCGAGAAGCAGTATCCAGACGGGATCGTGAATGATGGGTTGAGCGATCACGAAGGGCTCGGGCCGGCTCCCGCCCCGGAGATGGTGACGCCGCTTTACTTCCAATGCGCGAACCTGCTGGCCGCGCAAGCAAAGAGACTTTCACGAAGGGAGGATGAGGCGCATTTCAATGCCCTCGCGGAGAAGATTCGCGCAGCTTATCTGGCCAAGTTCGTCGACGCCTCTTCGGGAAAAGTGGGTCCCGGAACGCAGGCGAGCCAGTCGATCGGGCTGTACACCGGGATCGTCCCGGATTCACTCCGTCCGAAGGTTCTCGACTATCTCCAGCAGGACATCGAGAAGCATAAGAGTCATCTGACGACGGGCATCCTCGGCACGAAGTTCATGCTGGATGTCCTCTCCCGCGAGGGACACACCGATTTAGCCTATCGAATCGTCACCCAACCCGATTTTCCCGGGTGGGGTTGGATGATGAAGAACGGCGCGACGACGCTCTGGGAGCACTGGGAGTTCAGCGACAACACCTTCTCCCACAACCACCCGATGTTCGGCTCCGTGAGCCAATGGATGATGCAATGGCTAGGCGGCATTCAGCCCGATCCTGCGGCGGCTGGTTATGACCGAATCATCATCCAACCGCAGGTCCCGGAGGGACTCAACTGGGTGAAGTCGAGCTACAAAAGCGTTCGGGGGAAGATAGTGAGCAACTGGATAAGGCAGGCAAACGGGAAGATCGCGTACGAGATCGTCGTGCCTCCGAATACGAGGGCTACGGTGCGCTTGCCGGGAAAAGCGGATTTAAAAATCGGGTCCGGCCGATACCGCTACTAGATCCGTGGCACCGGCTCCCAGCCGGTGTCGAGATGCTGATTGGTTACAGCCTGCAATTCCTAAAATCCAACGCTGCCGCCGCGGCACGTGCATCCGCGGCCCACATTGGTTTCTTCCTAAATTGCTCACCGGACCTCCATTATCGGTTCACCTAGAACAACCATCCTAGGCTCGATGCCCAAACCCGCAGCCGTCGACGCCCGCATCCTGCCATTCTCCCGCTGAGGCGCGCCTTCGGCCAGGCTAACTGAGACATAGCTATTGAAATCCGTTGACGTAAACCGGCTTGCCTCCGGGGTGCTGTGGGCCAAATGCGCGATGGCGGCGGTGACGATGTCGCCGCCCCAGCTGTCCTCGATCGTCATCGCGATCCCTCGCGACACGCAAAGATCGCGGGCTTGCCTTAGCTTCGTAATCCCGCCCAGCTTGCTTATTTTCAGGTTTACGACATCCATCGCCCGGTCGTTTAACGCGCGCATCAGCATGCCCAAAGAGTCGATGTTCTCATCGAGCACGAAGGGGTGGTCGGTGTGCTCGCGAACACTAAGGCACTCCTCGTAAGTCCGGCACGGTTGTTCGATGTAGACATCGACATCCCGAACGGCCCGAACCACGCGCATGGCCTCATGCAAAGACCATCCCGTATTCGCATCGGCGACCAACCGATCTCCCGGTTCGAGTTGGGCGGAGACGGCGCGGATGCGGTCGATGTCGACATCGGGATCGCCGCCAACCTTCAGTTGGAATCGCCTATAGCCCTCGGCCCGATACTTCCCAACTTTCTCTGCCATCGCCTCCGGCGACTCTTGGGATATGGCCCGGTACAGGGCGATATCCTCGCCAAAACGTCCGCCAAGCAGAGTACAAACTGGCAAGCCGGCGATCTTGCCGAAGATGTCCCAGCACGCCATGTCGATCCCGGACTTCACATAGGGGTGTCCCTGAAGGGCGGAATCCATCCGGTGATTCAACACATCGATCTCGCAGGGGTTGAACCCGAGAAGATGCGGGCCTAGCTCTTTCAGTCCTGCGCGAACTCCGTCGGCATAAGCGGGCAAGTAGAACGGGCCGAGCGGGCAAACTTCGCCCCATCCCGTCACGCCCTCGCTGGTTTCAACCTCGATAATCGTGCTATCGAAGACGGAAACTGACTTGCCTCCCGACCAGTTGTAACTGCCCTCATAAAGCGGAAGATCGACTTGATATGCCCGGATTGCGCGGATGCCCATGTTGGCAACAGCATAACCGAATGCATAGCTCAACCGCCCCGGTGCTATTCTTTGATTCAAATGTCCATGATCTGCCTTGCCGTCCTCGGGATTCTAAGCTTCCCTAATTCGGCGATGGCCGATGTCTCCATTTCATCAAGGCACACCGTGAACAGCAAGGCTCTCGATCCGTCAACGAACATCTGGTTTTCCGCACCTGCGGCAAAGTGGGACGAGGCCCTGCCCGTTGGCAACGGAAGGCTCGGGGCCATGGTTTTCGGCACGATCGAAGAAGAACGAATCCAGCTCAACGAGAACACATATTGGACCGGCGGCCCTTATTCAACGGTTGTGAAGGGGGGCCATCAATCTCTGCCAGAAATCCAGCGCTTGGTGTTTGCGGGGAAATATCTCGAGGCGCACAACCTTTTCGGGCGTAAGTTGATGGGTTACCCGGTCGAGCAGCAGAAGTATCAGAGTCTGGCCAACCTCCACTTGTTCTCTCCTCACGGAGGCAAGGCTGCGGATTATCAGCGACGGCTGGACCTTGAAACCGGGATTTCGTCGGTAGAGTATTCCGTCGATGGCGTGCGATATCGGCGAGAAGTTCTCGCCTCCGTACCGGATCAAGCCGTGATCGTTCGGCTAACCGCAGATCGCCCGGGCGCGCTTAACTTCGTAGCCAATCTCCGGGGTGTCCGGAATCAAGCACATTCCAACTATGGAACCGATTATTTTCAAATGGATGCCATCGGCCAGGACGGGCTGGCGGTTACCGGAAAGTCGGCCGATTACCTCGGCATCCCGGGAAAACTGAGATATGAAGGGCGCGTCAAGGCTACGGTTGAGGGGGGCACGATTATGACCCGTGGCATCGACTTGGTCATCCAGAATGCCACCTCGGCATCCTTGGTTTTTGTCGCGGCAACAAATTTTGTCAACTACAAGGACGTCAGCGCGGACCAACACGCGAGGGTCGAAAGCTACCTGCGCGGCCTCGAAGGTAAGCCGTATGAGGAACTCAAACTGGCTGCGGTGCGGGAACACAAAAGGCTCTTCGACCGAGTTACCTTGACCCTGCCTGAGACCAGCAATTCCGGCCTACCGACGAACTTGAGGAAGGAGAAGATTCAAGGCGAGCCGGACCCGAGCTTAGCCGCCTTGGTGTACAACTTTGGCAGATATGTCCTGATCTCCTCTTCGCGTCCAGGATCGCAGCCAGCTAACCTGCAGGGCCTCTGGAATGATGATATGAATCCGTCGTGGGATTCCAAGTACACGACGAATATCAACACCGAGATGAATTATTGGCCCGTCGATTCCGCGAATCTCGGCGAGCTAAGTGAACCACTGTTCCGACTGATTCGAGAGGTCTCCGTCCAAGGAGCCCAGGTTGCAAAAGAGCACTATGGGGCCCGGGGCTGGGTCTTCCATCAAAACACAGATCTCTGGCGAGTAGCGGCTCCGATGGATGGTCCCAGTTGGGGCACTTTTACGGTGGGAGGGGCGTGGTTATGCACTCACCTTTGGGAACACTACCAATACTCGAAAGACAAGAAGTTCTTAAGAGAGAACCTTCCCGTGATTGAAGGTTCGGTTCGATTTTTTCTCGACTTTCTGGTCAAGGATCCGAGCGGAAAGTGGCTTGTCACCAACCCCTCGACATCTCCTGAAAACTTCCCGGACGGAGGGGGGAACAAGCGATACTTCGACGAGGTTACAGGGAGCGTCTTGACGGGCACAACCATCTGCGCGGGTTCGTCGATCGACATGCAGATCCTGCACGATTTGTTCGGCTACTACCTTCAAGCCGTAGAGGATCTGGGAGTGAAATCGCCGATCGCCGCCAAAGTGCGGGAGGCGAGAGGGAAACTGGTCCCTCCTCGAATCGGGGCCGATGGCGCACTACAGGAATGGGCCGATGATTGGAAATCGCTGGAGAGGAATCATCGACACTTTTCACACCTCTACGGCTTGTATCCGGGGCGTGCGCTCTGGGACGCCCGATCACCGGAACTGACCCAGGCATACAAGAAGGTGCTTGAAGAGCGTGGCGACGGCGGAACAGGATGGTCGATGGCCTGGAAGATGGCCCTATGGGCGCGCCTTGGCGACGGGAACCGCGCAAACAAGATTTTCAAGCAGTATCTGAGAGATCAAAATTGCGCCCAACTCTTTGCGCGATGCGGAAATGCCATGCAAGTGGATGGCACCCTCGGAGCAACCGCAGCCATCACAGAGATGCTAATGCAGTCCCACGACGGCTACATTAAGCTGCTTCCGGCCCTGCCTGATGACTGGAGAAATGGGGAGTTCCGCGGCGTCTGCGCACGCGGTGCATTTGAATTGGACTTCAAATGGGTGGATGGAAAAGTTACGGCTCTGACCGTGAAATCCAAGGCGGGCGAAGTCTGCCGGCTACGAGTGAGCAGTTCAACCAAGATCTCTTGTCAGGGAGAGGAAATTGCTTCTAAACATTTGGCCGACGGGGTTATCGAATTCCCAACCGTCACAGGCAGCGTGTACTCGATTTCACTCCCGTAGAGCGGTTACTGCGTATTGGGCGCTGGGCGGGGACTTTATGGAGCGGGCACGCCCCGAGATATAATTCGAATTGGCGCGACCCACGCCTCCCCCCTCCACCGGGAAAGTATCTTTCATGCAGGGTCTAACTTCGATTGTTTGAGCCAACTGTTCGAGCAGAAACATAAGGAGGGGTTGTGACGAACGCTCGCAAATAGGAGGTTCGAATATGAAACTATCAGCGCCAATCTACCGCCTGAAGCGCAAGGCCCGGACGATTTCCCGAGAGGAAGGCATTCCGCTCCATGAGGCTCTCGATCGTCTCGCGGTTGCCGAAGGGATGAGCAGTTGGAGCCTGCTCGCGGCAAAGCTGTCGGAAACGGCACCCGCCGTGAAACTCTTCGCCCGTCTTCAGCCCGGTGATCTCATTCTTTTGGGGGCTCGTCCCGGACAAGGCAAGACGCTCCTGAGTCTGGAGCTGGCCATCGAAGCTATGAAGGCGGGACACCGCAGCATGTTCTTCACGCTGGAGTACACGGAGGAAGAGTGCCTTGGCCGCTTCCGGGCTCTCGGCGTCGATCCGACGCTGTACGCTGGGCTATTCGAGTTCGACGGGTCGGACGACATCTGCTCCGATCACATCATCGCGAGACTGTCGACGGCGCCGCCGGGCACCTTGGCCGTCGTCGATTATCTGCAACTTCTTGACCAGAAGCGGGAAAACCCGGACCTGATGGCTCAGATGCAAGCCCTGCAGGCGTTCGCGAAGCAGCGGGGGATCGTGATGGTGTTCGTTTCGCAGATCGATCGGTCGTACGATCCGACGAAGAAGCCGTTCCCTGATCTGGATGACGTCCGATTGCCGAATCCGTTGGACCTGAAGCTATTCGACAAAGCGTGCTTCCTGAATGACGGGGAGATACGGTTCTCGGGGCAAAACATCCACCTCCCCTAAATCGATGTCCGTGCGGTTTTGGGGGAGGTCGGTGAGAGAAGCGAACCGGGTGGGGGTTCGCGTGGATCGAAGCTCGGAGAGACCCCCTCCCGGTTCCCGGTGGTCACCCTCCCCCAGGCCCCGAACATCGCCTAGGGGAGGTGGACGTTAACTGCTACTTTGACCCAACGGACTTTGCGAAGGCCGCCGCACCGCCGACGATCGGCAACGTGATCTTCGTTGCGTCGAGGTCGACCGTCAGTTTCGTCCCCGCCTTTGGCCAGAGCGTGAAGTCTCGATCGCTCGAGAGGATCATGAGGGCGATTCGCTTGGCGGCGGGAATCACCTGATCGTCCGGCTGCAGGTCAAACGTCAGCGTCACGAACTCGCCCGGTTTGAGAGGCGTTCCGCGATCCATCGAATGGAAATCGCCGCCCTTAATCAGGTTCTTCGCGTTCTGAGGGTCAGCCCATCCGCGAGTGATCAGGTTCGCAGTGCCCATCGGGCCATCGGCCCAGGGCAGTTGGACCAAGTAGACCGAAAGGTTCGCGGCGGCCGCGCTCGAAGACAGACGGATGGTCACGCGAGAGGTGCCCGAAAGGTGAATCGGGGCGGTCAGTTCGGGGGTTGCGTAAATCAACCGATTCGGCGAATCATCAGATTTCGCGAGCGCGGCCGGATTGAATTGAACGTCGTCGATAAGCGACTCCATGCCCTGTTTAGGGGCCGGCTTCGGAACAAGTCCTCCCATCGTCTTGCCACCCTTCGCAATATGGAAGGTGACGGGTGCGGCGGCGGGATTGGGATAGTCGGCATAGGTCGTCGGTGCCTCCCTCGGCCCGCGGGGGGCGCCCGGCTCGGCTTCTCGCACGATGTACGACTTGGGCCCCTTCTCGATGCCGTTCTCCACGCCGTATAAGAAGCGCGTGAACCACTTGTTCATCAGCTCGAAAGGAGGATCGCCGCCATGGCCACCTTGGTGAAAGTATTGGACCAGCGGCACCTTGCCCTTGATCGCTTCGCTGATACGCACGCTGTGCTCCGGCACCACGTTCCAGTCATTGAAAGCATGCGCCATCAGGACGGCGCACTTGATATTGCCGGCGTAGGGAAGCAGGTCGCGCTGGGCCCAGAACTCATTGTAGTCTCCGCTGAGGCGGTCCCGACCCTTAACGAACTCGCCGTCCCGGTATAGCTTGTTGCTATTCTCGCGCCGCGCGGGGTCGCCGCTGTTGATGAAGTCGTATAGCGAGTCGATATCCTCGCCCAGCCATCCGCCGGGATGCCTCACGAGGCCGTTCGAGCGATAGTAGTGGTAGTAAGACGTGTTCGGTGCAACGGGAATGATCGCTTCGAGCCCCTTCACGCCGGTCGTCGCCGCCGCTACGGGGAGCGTGCCGTTGTAGGACGTTCCGGTCATGCCGACTTTGCCGGTACACCACGTCGCCCGGATCTCTTCTTGGCCTTCAAAGGTGGTGAATCCCTTCGCGCGGCCGTTCAGCCAATCGATCACGGCTTTCGGCGCTAGTCGCTCGGCATCACCACCGACGGTCGGGCTCCCGCCCGACAATCCCGTGCCGGGAGCTTCGGAGTGAATAACCGCGAAACCCCGGGGCACCCAGGAGCCGACGAGCGAGTTTGAAATGCGGGTTCGATTCGGATCGAATCGGACATCGGGATGAGTCGTTCGCGCGGGCGGTTCGGCTCCGATTTCGTGCCGAACGTCCCACAAAATCGACCCGCCATCTCCGGTTCCGGCGAAGTAGGGCGACGATTCGTAGATAACGGGGACTTTGAGGCCATCCGTGTCGGTCTGCTTCGGCCGTGTGACGTCGACATGAACCCGGTCCCGCTTACCGTCTTTGTCCGAATCAAACTCAGTCTCGACCCATAGCCTCTCCCGAATCCAGTCCTCCGAGTTGGCGAAGGCAGGGACGATCTGCGCCTGGCCATCGGTAAAGACCGGCTTGGCGGAGTCTTGGGCTGCGGCGGCCCCTACCAGTATGAAAACGAAGCTGCCAAGCGCGAAGGCATGGCGGAGAAGAGACGAAGCGACCGTAGGCATGGTGATGTGATTATGATGAAGTACGCGCGAACAAACCAAAAGCGCGGCGCACATTTAGACACTATCCTGGCACGAAGCCCAATCGCTCTCGGGCCAGAGCGGCTAGGACTTCCAATCGATGTCGATACCCCGCGCCATGAGCAGCTCGGAAAGCTGGCCGACGTGGCCCTCGTTATGCCTTAGGTTCATGAGTAGATTCGACATCTTGCTCATCTTCGGATACCAGCGATAACCGGACTCGTCGGTCTTGAGATCCAAGCGGTCGACAGAGTCATCGAGGATGTCGTCAACGTGAGCGATGTAGGCCAGGGTTTCTTCTTTGGTGAAGGGTTCCGCGCCTTCGGGAAGTTCGTAAGGCTCGATGTAGGCCGGGTCCAAGAACATGGCATCGTGCTTGGCGGGGCGGGCGGGCCATGGCTCGTAAGAGGCCTCGTCTTGTGCCAGTCCCACATGAGTGAAGAAGATGGCATGGAAGGCGATTCGCCAGTAGAAGCGAGGGTATTCCCCGGACTCCCACAAGTCGTCCGGGCACCTCTCCACACACTGCGCGAGCATCGCGAGGCTTGCGCGGAACTGATCTTTGAGGGCTTGCTTCAACTCCATGACAGGTGAAATCCTACCATTGTGCCCATATCAAAGGCTGGTCGGCATCGCGGCCCTACAGGCCGCCCAACATCGGCGATCTGAACCCAGGACGATGCCCTGGGCTGCTCACGCACGGCCCTTCAGGCCGGGAACTCCACGCTCCGCCCTAGGCGAGGAGTCACGGGGGCCTGCAGACGCGCCAAACTCTGAGGGTGGTCCGAGATGCAATCACAGGGCGATGACTTGGGCTGCTCACGCACGGCCCTTCAGGCCAGGAATCCATGCACCGGCTTAGGCGCGGAGTCATGGGGGGGACCCGCAGGCACGCCCCAACTCTGAGCATCACAGAGCAGGATTTGTCTCGCCCCTTCAAGTAACCCTTCCGAAGAGGTGGGGCCTTGACCGATAACCTGAAAAGGACGCCGAATCCCCTCGTACAACGCAATCGAGAAGGCGCTAAAGGGAATGGTCGCCAAGAGATTTTTAACTGTGCCAATCATGGACTTGGGGATCGGCCTGAAGGGCCGTGCGTGAGCAGCCCAGGGCATCGCCCCATAGCAATTTACTTAGGGCCATTTCGTATAGGTTGCCACTCTCTCCATGCCATCAACCTCAGTCCCCGGAAGGGGACACACATTGGTGGCCAGGGGTCGAAGACCCCTGGTTA
>JBKJIP010000349.1:0-11080 GCA_046598515.1 Fimbriimonadaceae bacterium
TTGGCCCTAGCTTCCTCTTTAACCTCGTCCCAGTCCGACGTTGACTCCACACCTTTTCCGTAGTCTTCCAGTCGCTTCCCGACCTCTCGTACATGGTCGGGACGCACAGGGACGGCACTCGGCTTCACGGTGAGACTATCCCAGACCGCTTCTGCAATGGCAAGCCGTTCTTCGACCGGTAGCTTGAGGAGCTCTGCTATGGATGCCATAGGTAGATTCTATCCGACAAAGTCCGCTTGCACCTCAGCAATCAACCGCGAGTCGAATCGTCTTTCATGTCGCCGAACTTGTTGCCGTAGCACTCGTTGCGGCCGACTTTGGTGCCACGGGCGCCCTTCATCAAGTAGATCCCGTAGTCTTGCGTCTTCGTCAACTGGTCGTCCCAGCACTTGTTGCCGCTGAGCTCGTTATTGTCCGAAAAGCCGGTGCGGGCCATGATTCGGATGCCGCCCTTGAAGGCCTTCGTGCCCCACTGGCGAGCCATATCCTGGTTGTTGTTGTAAGCCTGATTGTTCAGCACCTTACAGTTGCTCGCTTCCCAGAGGGCGATGCCGTTAGTGTTGTTGTAGCCGGTCTTGTTCTTCTCGACCAAGATGCCGGCGGAACGGACGATACCGAGACCGACGTCGCCGCCGTACTCCGCGGTGTTGCCCACCACTCGGCCGCCATCCACATCGCAGTACTCGAGCAGGTCGCCGTTGCCTCCGTCCACGAAGGCCTTCCGAATGCCCTGCATGTCGTTGCCTTCGACATCGATATTCTTATGGCGGCTCTTGGCGCTCTTGGCGAGATCCTCGCCGATGATCACGTAGATCGCATGACCGGCAGTTGCGCCGCGCGGGCGGCGGATGTCGCGCATCTTGTTGTTCAGAATTCTGACGCGCTCAATCCACGTCGTTTCCGTTCCCGAGACCCGGATTCCGTGCTGGAGCATATCGTGAATGTTGTTACCGGAGAACGTGAGGTCGCTCGACATCCCCGTAGCGGCGATCGCCTCGTAGCCGCCGAAGAACTCTGAGTTGCTCACCTTCACATTCTTCGAGTCTTTGACGCGAAGCAGTCCGGAGCCCGTCTTGTCGTTCTTGCTGATAATGCAGTTGGACACGTTCACGCCATCGCTGCCGGAGATCGAGACCACGGTGTTCAGGTTCTGGTCTTTCACCTCAAAGCGAACGTTCTTGATGCTCGCCCCTTTGGCGTTGTTAACGATGACGCCGTACGTGCCGACGTTGCCGAGCATCAG
The DNA here is from genome assembly GCA_046598515.1 of Fimbriimonadaceae bacterium. Classification (GTDB taxonomy): domain Bacteria; phylum Armatimonadota; class Fimbriimonadia; order Fimbriimonadales; family Fimbriimonadaceae; genus JANJUB01. Next base: position 1,244 of record JBKJIP010000349.1, read on the forward strand.
CTTCACCGTCGCGGGTTTGCCAGTGGCAGTGGACATCTCGACATTCGAGTTGATCCGAATCGGGGCTTCGACCAGGTAGGTTCTTCCGGATGTTAGCTGCAGGACACCCCCGTTCTTGCCGATCTGCTTTAGAGCTTGAGTGAAGGCGGCGGTATCGTCCGCTCGTCCGTCGCCCTTGGCTCCAAAGGAGTCAGGATTCGCGTCGGTCTGAGCGAAGGAGACCACGGCGAACGCGGCGAGGGCGAAAGAAGCAAAAGCTTTCATACACCAATTAAGACGCATAGACGCCGACCTTGGATCGGGTCGGTCCCGGGAAGCTGAGACCTTTGCCCTGATTTGTGCCTTGCCAGGGGGGAAGAGCTTAGGTCCTCGACGGGAGGACCTGTGACCGCTGGGAACTGAGGAGGGGTGAAGCGGCCCTACAGCGGCAGCAGAGCCCTCAAAGTAGATTCAAACCCATGACAGATTCGCAACGTTTTCAAGCGCCATGTCAGTCCTAGTCCTGCCCGAGCCCACGACTCCGACGTAACCACACTCCATTGGAAAAAACGGCTCGCAACATCACGACCAACAACGCGGAAGCGGCGAAGTATGTTTGGGACCCAGTCAACGGGATTGGGATCTTGTTCCGCCGACCGTCGGTGGAGGCCTCTTACTTATATCGCGCGGACGGCATGCGGTGGAGAAAGTGGATGGGGCGATGCTGAGTTGGTTCCAGATTTCCCGCGACTCCTGGCGGTACGACACGAACTACGCTCAGAACCGAGCGACGACGCGGTCTCCTTCAAAGCTCGAAAAGGGATCGAAATCCCTTTCGTTTGCTTAAACGTGTGTTTACACTGCCCATCGGCATTGGACTCGGACAGATTCACTTCTCGACGAAACAGGCGCCTTTGACCCCCGAGGGGTCGCACATTGGTGGCCAGGGGTCGCCTCCGTGGCGACCCCTGGTATTCGCACGCGATCCCAAGCACCCCAGCGGGGTGCCACAATCCCTGAACCCGAGGATGCCAAACACCTACGCTTCGATCCACATCCACCTCATCTACGCGACGAGAAATCGGATTTCGATGATCCAGCCCGAGTGGCGTCAGGAATTGCACGCTTATCTAACGGGCACCCTCCGGGGTTTGGGAGTACGACCGGAAATCGTTGGCGGAGTTTCAGATCACGTCCACTCGCTTTTCGAAGTTAAGCCGACCACCGTGCTTTCGGATATTGTGCGTGAACTAAAGAAGGCTTCGACGAGTTGGGTTCAGGACAACCACTTGCCCGGGTTCGGTTGGCAAAGTGGCTATGCGGCTTTTTCCGTGTCCGCATTTGAACGCAAAGACCTCATCTCATATATCGCGAACCAGGAAGCCCACCATTCGAAGGAAGGCTCGGCAGATGAACTGCGTCGCATGTTGGATTTGGCCGGCGTGGCGTTCGATCCACGCTACTTCGAGTGAAGTTAGGACGTTAGGTTGTGGCACCCCGCTGGGGTGCTCGGATATCGCACTCCATAACCAGGGGTCGTCACGGAAACGACCCCTGGCAACCAATGTATGTCCCCTCTGGGGACAGCAAGGCTCTTTGAACGAAGGCTTTGGCTGCCGACCCGGTATTTCTACGATGGGCAAATGCCCATGGAAGAAGATTATAATCCGAGTGGAACAGTCACCAAGGTGACACGCAACACGCTGGGAGGAAGAGGGATCGACATGATCTCGACCACCGCATCTTCCACGACGACGCTTGCGTACCCCCTGTATGACGGTCACGGCAACATGGTTGCGACCATTGGCAAAGCAGGAACCAGTTCCATTGCCAGCGCGCGCACTTACGATGTTTGGGGCTCGGTACGGTTCGAGGATACGGGACAATGAGCCTGCAGACACTTGCATTCGTGATTCTGATCTTGAATTGTGGCCTTGCACTACGGGCCTCCCATCTGTTGTTTTGTCAACTCAATGATAGTCCTCATGACGAGCGCCTTTCCAGGCTGACCTTCATGCGTGTTTTCACAGTTTGCTTCCTGCTCCCGATGATCGCGGGGAGCTTTGCATATGCGGCGATTGCTTTCGATAAGTCGCCCTTTTCAGGCATGATTCAGGGATGCATGGTTTACTCAGTTACCCTAATCTGGTTAGGGTCGCGCTGGCGTTTTCCGAAAGTTTTGGCAGACACCCGCATTAAGGGTGATGCTTGATTCTTGCCAAAAATGGGATGCAAGCGCGGAGGGTAATGACGGGTCCTCTCGATTACAGCCTGGGTATCACCCCACCCCTGTTCGCTTGAGGCTCACAGCCCTCTCCCACGAGGAGAGGGACGATCCAGACGCGAAACGGCGGGGAGAAATCACCCATTTCACCGCGCCGTAACCTTCCACCTTAAAGCCCTTAGGCTTCGAGAGCGTTGAACATCTCGAGATACCCGTGGAACGCATCCGGGAAGTCGGCCATGATCTTTTCGAACGTGGCCGGCTCGATGCAGAGTCGCTCTAGGGCTTCGGGTTGGATCTCGTACCGAAGACCGTCGACCCCCAAACCCAGACCCAGGCTCATGGCCATGTAGTCACCGATGTGGACGCAGTCCACGACCGCCACATGCGGGCTCATCGAGTTCGGGTTGTGGTGGTATCGCATCGCATGCGTGAAGGTCTCGGGCAGGTTCCACTGCTCGGCGAGATACCCGCCCACATCGCAGTGGTCGAAGCCGAGCACCATACGCTCGACTTCGTCGAACGTCTTGTTCGCCCCGATCGCAAGCTGGAGCATGCCCGTGGAGCGATTCTCTAGCCACGCGGCCAGAGCCACCTTGCCGAGGTCGTGCAAAAGCCCGGCGATGAACGCGAGATCGGGATCGGCCAACTTGGACGTCTTCGCAATGAGCTGGGCGCCCGTGGCGACGCCGACGCCGTGCTCCCACATATGCTTCGGACCCAAAATGTAGCCGGGAATCGGCTTGTTCATCCAGGGGTAGGAAGATGCCACGAGGGCGAGGTTGCGCACGGTTCGAATGCCGAGAATGACGACCGAATCCTGCACGGTCGAGACCTTTCGGTTCAGACCGTAATAGGCGCTATTCGCAAGGCGCAGTACGCGGGCGGAAAGCGCTTGGTCCAGCATGATGTGTCGGGCGATCGAAGCCGCGTTGCACGTCGGCGATTCTGACTCGCGCATGACGTTGAGGGCTGCCGCCGGGATCGAGGGCAGGTCCTTGGTTTTGCTGACGATTTCTTGGATTGATAGGTTGGGTGATACCATCCGTGGTTCTCCTAGAGAAGGTTTCCGATGAGGCGATCCGGGAGCGCGGCCGTCCTGACCGTGATGTTTCCGGAACGCGTATCGTAGGTCATGGACCGCCCTTGGTTACCTCCAAGGTCGGTCGCAACGATTGGGATTTCAAAGCCGGCAAGCAACTCTCGCAGAGCCTGCGCATTCCGTGCGCCGAACTCCATCGTAGAACTGACTGTCTTGCCGTGAAGCACCTGAGCGCCGCCGACGAGGGCAGCCTTCAGACGCGAGCGTGAACCGCCCGCCTTCTCGATCTGCTCGATGAAGTGGGGAAGTCCGGTGTCGACGAATTTTGCAGGCCGGTCGCCCAGCCCATTCTCAAAAGCCATCGGCAGCATGAAATGTGCGACGCCCGAAACCTTGGCTTCCGGGTCGACGATGCATGCCGCGATGCAGGAGCCGAGACCGATGCAATGAAAGGTCGACTCCTCCTTGGAAATCTGAAGCTCTCCGATGCCCACCATGGCGTGCGTATCCGTCAAGAAGCCCTCCGCACCGGCTGGTGATGATCGAGTTGATCGGCCGAGAGGATGGCCACGACATGGGCCCATTCCCCTTTATCCAAACCGTTCAGGTGAACGGATAGAACGACGGCGGTCGATCGGGTCTCCGAGGCATGAGCTGCGATCGCCTGAAGAGCGGCCGCCTGCATATCGAAGATGAACGAAGGCTCTGTCCAGGCTGGCAAATCAAGGGCGTCTCGGATCGGCTCGACGAGCGCGGTCGCTCCGTCTTTGAGTTTTTGGAGACGGTAATCCCACTTCGTCGTCGTGCCGACGACTCGGTTGCTGATCGCCTCCGAAAGCATAACGGCGACGCAGTCACCTGAACTTTCGGCCAAAGGAAACAGGACTCCGGAAATGACGGCCTCTTGCGGGCTCGTCTTCTTGCAAAGCTGCAAAAGCGGCATGGCCTCGCATCGGGAAGATGAAGGGAGAAGGATGACGCCGCTGCGAGCGAAAAAGTGAGTGAGGCTGACTTCAACGGCGTGGCTGACCGTCGCCAAAGTTTCCTTGGCTGCTTCCGGCTCCACCCATGAATCACGACTCCACATAACCCGCTCGACCCTCCTAGTCAATCTTCCGTGTTTTTGAACCTTGAGCCCCCGCAATTCAACGGGGATTTTCTAGGCGGCTTTCGTCGCTCCGGCGAGGTCTGTACTGAGGTGCACACGGTTCCGGCCCGTTCGCTTCGCCACGAAGAGAGCCTGATCCGCCTCATTTAGGACCTGGAAGAATGAAGCGTGCGAATCCCGTACCTGACAGACCCCGATCGAAACCGTGATCGGTCGGCCATCCAGAAACCCATCCGTGGGTATCCGGGAGACTCGTTGGCGGATCCGCTCGGCAACCGCGCAGCCCGCCGTCACATCGGCGTCCGGCAAGATGATGCAGAACTCTTCGCCGCCGACCCGGCCCAGAGAGTCGGTATCTCGTAGGGTGCCCCGCATCGATGTCGCCACGAGCCGCAGCGCCTCATCACCGGCGATATGTCCAAAAGTATCGTTCACAGACTTGAAGAAATCGAGATCAGCCACAAGAACCGTGAAGTGTGATCCGATATGTTTGAACTGCTGCATGTGGAGCAGTCCCTCTTGGATGAGTTGCCGCCGATTGGCCGTGTGCGTCAAGTCGTCGGTCGAGGCCAACCGGAACATTTCACGCTGTAAGGCATCCTTTTGCTGGATCGTCTTGCGGAGCTCGGAGTTCATCTGGCTCAGAGTGTCCGCCTGTTGGCGCGCCATTCGTGCGTCCTGAATCGCCATTTCGACTCGATGCACAGTTTCAAGCTGCTGCGTTCTCGCCCGGTTGAACTCGTCTTCGTGCTGGCTCCGCATTCGAACGTAGTGTTCGAGCGTGTCGTAGGCTTGCGCGTTACGTCCGAGTTGCCGTAATACCTTCGCCTTCAATTCGACGAGCTGCAATTCGTTCTTCTTGGTATCCCCTGTTGCGGCGGATAGCCCTTCCTCGATTGCCTCGAGGGCCTTATCCAGGCGATTTGAGCGTAGATAGGCGTTCCCGAGGGTTTCATAGAGTGACGAGTAGTAACCGGCCCCGGGCCGCTGTGCGTAGGCAATCCCGCGGTGCGCGGTATCGATCGCATTATCGAGGTCGTCCTCTTTGAGATAGGCCTCGGCCAAATGGCCATAGGCTTGTAGAACATCGAATGGGCAGGTCGACTTAAGAGCGTCGTTGAGTACCCGCTTAAGAAGCTTGATTCCCTCGTTTCGATCGGAGGCGCATTTCGCATAGGCGGACGCGATGACCGTTTTGAATGGGTAGTTACGCAACCCGCGGCTTATTCGATAAGCGTTCTCATAGTATTCGGTGGCGTGGTCGATGCCGTCCCGATGCTCGGTATTGACGCCGAGGTTGTAGAGCGCGAGGGCTTCCTGTCCTCGATCTTCGGCTTGGCGCGCATAGTTGTAAGCGGCCTGCACCATCTCCGACGCTCGGTCGTACATGCCGAGATCGTTGAAGAAGACAAACTGAACGAAGTAGCCGCCTGCGGCGGTGGCCCAGTCTTCGCATTCAAGAGCAATCTCAGTAGCCTGAACGCCGAGTTCGTATCCCCGGTCTCGGGATAGGTAGTACGTGCAAGCGGCGATTAAGCGAAGGGCTTGACCTTCGGTTGTGCGGCATCCGAGGGTGCGGGCGTTCTGAAGGGCTTCCTCGCCAAGTCGCAGCGCTTCACCTCGATTGGTGTAACGTAGTTGCAGACCTCGTTGAACCGAGGCGCGAACTTGGTTAATTCGTGCACAAGTAGCCATCCCTCCAGAATGCTCCTTCCGCGAAGGGGATGGTCGTGTACCTGTAAGTTTTGCTAGAAACGGTCGCGTATCTGATCTACCGCAGGAAAGCTTCGCGAACGCCGCCGTCTACCGGGATGGTCGCCCCCGTCGTCCGCGAACTCCGCGTTTCACTTGCCAGCCAAGCGACGGCTTCGGCGATGTGGTCCGGCTCCACGGCGCGGGCCAGCATCGAGCGCTTTCGGTAATACTCCGGCAGCTCCTCGATGGCGATCCCTAGCGAAGCGGCCGTCTGCTCTTTCCAAGCGTCCGACCAAATTCCGCTGCCCTGTAGCACAGCGTCGGGGTTCACGGCGTTACACCGAATCCCATGCTTGGCCAAGTCGTTCGCCGCCGACCGCATGAGATGGAGCTCGAAGGACTTCGCGGCGCTGTAGACGGCGGCATTGGAGCCGACGGCGACGCCGTTCTTCGAGCCGATTACGACGATTGACCCCCCCGTACCTTGCTCGATCATCAGGTTCGTGGCGCGCTGCATCGTCGTGAAGTAGGCCTTCATGAGAAGCTGGCTCAGGAACTCATAGTCCTCGTCGGTGGTATCCGCCACGGTTCCGCGGCGGGCATTGCCCGCATTCACGACGCAGATATCGAGACCACCAAACTCGGTAATCACCTTGTCGAAAGCCTCGGAGAGGGATGCGGCCGATGTGACGTCGCAGTGAATGCCGAGAGCCACGCCCTCCCTCTGGAGTTCCGCCACGCCCTCATAAAGCTTTTCATCATTCAGATCGAGAACCGCAACGCAAGCGCCTTCACGCACCATGCGGCGAGCGGTGGCCAGGCCGATCCCTTGGGCGCCGCCAGTTACGAGCGCAATCTTGCGGCTGAACTCCTTTTCCGCGGGCATCCGCTTGAGCTTTGCTTCCTCCAGGAGCCAGTATTCGATATCGAAAGCTTCTTGCTCGGGCAGAGCCATGTACTTCGAAACCGATTCCGCTCCCCGCATGACTTCGATGGCGCGGCGATAAAACTCACCGGTGACACGAGCTTCCTGCTTGTTCTTGCCGAACGAAACCATGCCCAATCCGGGGACGAGAACGACGGAAGGGTTCGGGTTGCGCATGGCCGGCGAGTCGGCCCGCTTGCAGCGCTCGTAATAGGCCTGATACTCGGCCCGATAGGCCGCGAGGGCATCATCGAGCCCGGCCATGTTGCGCAAGACCAGCGGACGAATCTTCGTTCGCAGGAAATGGTCAGGGCAGCTTGTTCCCAGTTGGGTCAACGCGACCATCTTGTCGCTCGCCAGGAAATCCAAGACTTCGGCGGACTCGTCGATCTGGGCAATGAGCCCCAGCCCGTTGAATGTCACCTTGCCCCGCAGCCTGGGCAGCAGTTCCACCCAGGAGGTGGCGGCCGGGGCTCGATTGATGACGCCAAAGGGTGCCTTGTCGCCTTCGGATTCGAAGTAAGCGATCGCCTGATTGATCAAGCGAAGGGTCAGTTCGTAGCAGTCTTCCGAGGTATCGGCCCAGTTGATAAAGCCGTGGCTACCGAGGATGATGCCCTTGAGATTCGGATTCTCGCGAATCTTGTCTCGAATCTGGAGACCGAGCTCGAAGCCGGGTCGCTTCCAGCCCAGCCATCCGACTTCGTCGCCGAAAATCTTCTGAGTCAGAGCCTCGCCGTCCGCGCTCGCCGCGATGGCGATGATGGCGTCGGCGTGCATGTGATCGACATGTCGCTTCGGAACAAACGCATGGAGAGGCGTGTCGATTGAGCAGGCCGTGGGGTTCAGGTTGTAGGTCGCATGGTTGTACAACCCGACGATCTCGTCTTCATGGGTGCCGCTTTGATAGTTGCGGTCGAGACCCAAAACCTTGTCGAGATAGAGGGAAGCCAAGCCGGCCCGCTTCATTGAGCCGAGGTCGCCTCCGGAGCCCTTTACCCAAAGGACTTCCACGTCCTCTCCGGTGAGAGGGTCGGACATGGTGACCTTCGAGCTGGTATTGCCCCCGCCGAAATTAGTGATTCGGGGGTCGGAGCCGAGAAGGTTGGAACGATAAACTAGGCGGTCGACCTCATCGAGGCTAGCCGCATGGGCGGGATCCCAGCGAGATTCAATCATTTAGGAAGTGAAGGGAAGAAGTTGCGATCGACGACGGCGATGTCGACTTTCCACTTGTTGTCTTTTTTGACGAGCGGCAGGCGGTAATCCGCCTCGTTCTGGCCGAGGGCGAATAGAGAGACGGTGGCGACGGCTGTCTTCTCTGTCAGCGTGTTCGTCGCCTTGGGGGTCCACTTGAATCGGTAATGCTCGTTGAAGTTACACGACTCGGCCCACTTCTTTTCGATCTCGGCGTCGGTCTCGTCTTCGATGAAGGTCACTTGCGTGAGAGCTTTCGCGTCTCCCCGGGCAAGCGCATCCATGAAACGAATCGTGGCGCTCTCGGCAGTGTCCGCCGTCGAGCTAAAAGCCAAGATTGCGGCAAGGCCGACGAGGCATGCGATGACCAGTAGAGTAAGAACGCTAATTCGACCGCGCTTCATTGCTTTAATTCTAGCCCTTTGGGGCCGTTTCCTTCCCGACTCCCCAACACCGTTGAACCCAAGGGAGTTCCCACGGCGTGCAATTTGTGTAAAGAGGTGACAATGAGGGAACTTCGGAAGGCGTGGTTGGATTAGAATTAGGCGAATGTGGGCAATGTGCCTGCCCGAAGGAATTTATCAGAATGAAGAAACTAATCATGGCCTCCGCCGGTCTCGGTATCGCCGTCTTCGCCCTCGCGAACGCCAACTCCGGTCTTGCCAAGGGCGAGAGCGTTACGCCTTTCCATCCGAATCACGTTTCAGGCCCCCTTGCCAAGAGCACGAACTGCTTCCCCTGCACCTTCGGCAATCGCCCCCAGGTCCAGGTTTGGGTTAATGGCGACGACATGAAGAACGTCCACGCCATCGCCAAGAACCTCAACGCCATGATGGTCAAGAACGATGAGTTCAAGGCTCTCGTCGTGGTCGTCGTGGACGAGTCCAAGAGCAAGAGCATCGCCTCCGACCTCGAAGCCGCTTCCAAGGAGAAGGGCATGGACAAGATCGGTCTCTCCTACATTCGCAAGAATGACGAGGCCGTCGGTGCTTACAAGATCAACCTCGCGAACGATGTCAAGAACACCGTTTTCGTCTACAAGAACTGGAAGGTCCAGGACAAGTTCGTCAACCTGAAGGGCGACGAAGCCGGCATCAACAGCCTCAACGCCGCGATCAAGACCGCTCTCTAAAGAGAGATATGGTTCAAACGGGCCGCGTTCGCAAGAACGCGGCCCGTTTCTGTTTCTGGCGCTGGTCGCCGTGGTAGAGCCGCTTCAGCGGCCCCCGTTCGTCGATTTACGATTTACAGAGGCTCTTGCAAAAGTCGGTTCCACGTGGTGTAAAACGCCATCGATCTTTCGAGGATCCTCATTTTCAGGTTCCCCGTCCGTCGATTTACGATTTACAATTTACGATTTACCGCGCATCCAGACGACTTTTGCAACTGCCTCTACAATTTACGATTTACGAGCCACCTAATACGGCTCATGCGTCCCGTCCAGCCGCACGTAAAGATCTACTTTCGGATCCCACTTAGCTCGAACTGCGGCAAACTCCGTCCGAGACAGTTCGATCGCCTGACGTCCCGTCAAGCGATTACGGGGTACTGCCATCGGACGATAGGCCGTTCGCACCATTCGAAGCAACTGCCCGGAGACTTTGTCGCTGATGTCATCGATCTCGACTGACCGGAAAGCGCTGTTGCCTATGACACGATCATTCGCA
>JBKJIP010000433.1:0-3822 GCA_046598515.1 Fimbriimonadaceae bacterium
GTCGAACCATGTCCCCTTCACTCGACCTTTGGCGAGCGCCCAGGAAAAGTTCCAGCGAGCCAGGAGGGAGCCCGACCAGGCAGCGGTTTTGTCCGGATAGCCATCCGGCATCGGCCAACCGAAGAGAGGTTGCCCCATCTTCTCCAAGTGCTGTTGAACAGCCCTATCGCCATCGGATTCCGCTCCGATAGTTCGGATGGCGGATGCCACGAAGTCAACGGGCCGCTTGACCAGCGGCCGACAGTCCCGGATATTATCCTCGTCAAGGATCACTGTCAAGACTTCTTTTATGTCGCCGTTTGAGGCACTAAATGTCGTAACGGCTTTGCCATGGGCAGGATGGTTGGCGTCGCCCAGAAAGTAGCGGCAAAGCTTGCCGCAAATGAAGGCGGCGGTGCTGGGATGCCGAGTTACGATGTCGATGACCTGATCGCCTTCGCTCGCACTTCGCGTCACATGAATGCGGTTGCCGAGGACGAACTTGGGCTTCTCGTCGTGGTCGTCACCTCGAAAAGCGAAATTGTCAACGCCCCGACCTTGCAGCGCCTTTGCGCCATCTTCGCGGACGCGCCGGACAATCTTGCGGTCTTCGACGGTCCAGCCGGTGAGGCATCGAGCGACCTCCTGGATGTCCTTGTGCGTGTAGCCACCGTGCACCCCCATGGTGTGTAGCTCCATCAGCTCCCGGGCGTAGTTCTCATTGGGGACGCCCTTCTTGTTGACGTCGTTATTCAAGTAGCCAAGCATCGCCGCGCTCTTCGCGCTCGCCCGAACGAGATCGGAAAATTTGCCGAGAGCGTGCTCACGTATGACGCTTTGGTCATCCGTCGGCTTCCGGTAGGCGTTGTCGCCTTTCTCCGCGTGGATGTTGAAGTGATTCGTCCAGAAGTCGACCATGCGCTCGCGCAGTTGCCACTTACTGTAGAGCATGCGCAGGAGGGTGGCCTGCCGCATTTGGCGGGCAACCTCGCCTTCGGGAAGATCACGCAGTTCGGCGGCGCTGACGCGCATGACGTCCAGTCGGCTGAGTTGAAAGGCCAGCACGGGATCGTCGTCACCCTTCGCCGCGATTTGCTCGGCAAGATAGGCAGAATAGCCCTGTTCACGGAGCCGGCTGAGATCGCCGGGAAGGGGACCGAAGGCAAGGCGGTTCATCACCGCGAGTTCAAAGGCAGGGTCTTTGGGGACCGTCGGCTCCTTGGGCAGGTCCCGCGACGCAATTCGCCTCGCGACGGTCACGCATCCGGAAGCGGCGATGCCGACCGCAGCCACGGCACCGGCCGCGGCTACGGCTTTCGCATTGATGGAGAGTTCCTGCATTTATCGAGCCTCCTGTTGGAGTGGCTTGCTTTAGAGCTGCGGCTCCATCGCTTCCGAACGCGCGAACATGGCTTGGATGCCGACGCCGAGCGAAATGACGAAGAGAATCGGGGCGACCAGCAACCAGCCGACGAGGGGGAAGAAGGACGCGATCACGAGAAAGGCGGCGGCGCGGACGAGGCTCGCATAGGCGCCGATATTCGGCTCCATGGTGCGGATGCGGCCCGCGATGCTGACGCAGACGCCGCTTGCGCCGAACATGGAAACGGCGACGAGCGTGAGCAAGCCCATGGTGCCCAGGAACTTGACGGCGGGGTTCGGAATGCTGGCCATAACGGTGCTGACGATCCCAAAGGGAATGCCGGCTCCGAGGCCGATGGCGAGGGATCGCCACGGGTGGCGCTCCGTAAGGTTGCGCGCGGCGAGGGCCTTGTCGGCGAAAAGAATCGAGGCGCCCAGAATCATGGCCCAGGCGGTAAAGCCGATTCCGAACAGGATCGCGACGATCGCAAAGCTATCTCCAATCGTAGTCATTAAAGTGACCTCCGAAGCTATCTTAGGTGCACTTTGTTTCCGCCACAGGCTTAAGGCCCAAGGGACCTAGAGTTACTTGGGCCTTATGGCCTGTGGGGCAGCGTTCTAGAACCCGCCCATGGGCATGGCCGAGCCGAACTGCTCGTAGGCCTCTTCAGGCACGCTCACATCGGTCACTTGCCACTTCTTGGCTGGGAAAATGAGCATACGGGTAGCTGACCGCTTCTCGAAGAGAACTTCGACGTTGTCGATGTTCATGCTCGGTCCGATCGCGAGGGAGAGGGCGACGCTGCTCTTGAGGCTGGCGCTGTCTCCATTTACGGATGGCTCGCGATTTTCGAACTTCATATCCGGCTTCATCTTCCGGATGCGCTCCGCGATCTGACCCGTGCTGAAGCGTTCACCGTTGACTTCGAAATCACTGGCAAGGAAGTCGATGACCGAGCCCGGACGGCCTTCTTTACCGGCCTTGATCGCCTCATCGAGTGCTTGGCGGATCAGCTCTTCGTCGCTCGGCTGAGGAGCGAACAAGCCGATTCCCACATAAATCAGAACTGCGGCACCGGCGATTCCGCCGATTAGGACCTTCTTATTCATTTGTCACCCCCGGGCGACTTCCACATCCCGCGCCATCTGCTCCTTAAGGAGATCGACGGATTCGAATCGTTGCTCGTCGCGGATACGCTTCACAAAAGTGAGCGTGGCCGATTGGCCATAGAACTCTTCGCCCTCGTAGTTGATTAAGAACGCTTCGACCGTTCGGGTAGTTCCATTGAAGGTCGGGCGGACTCCCACGCTGATGGCGGCACGGAAAGTCCCAAAAGGCGCGACGAAGTCCCCGGAATAAATCCCGTTGGCGGGCATGACCTGCCGGAAGGAACGCGCGATGTTGGCCGTCGGATAGCCAAGCTGGCGTCCGATCTTCTCGCCGTGGACGACGACTCCGGAGATGGCGAAGGGTCGGCCTAGCAGCTGGGCGGCATACTCGACTTGGCCCTCACTAACCGCTTGTCGGATCATCCGACTGCTGACTCTCTCATCCTCGACGAGGAAGGCGGAGACCACTTCGGTCTCGATCCGCGCCCGCAGCCAATCCGGCGTGCCTTGACGGTCATGCCCGAACGCGAAGTCGTGGCCGATCACAATGGACTTGGCTCCGATCCGCTGGACGAGAACGCGTTGATAAAACTCCTCGGCGGTGGTATCGGCAAGCGAACGCGTGAACGGGAGGACCAGGGCGACGTCGACGCCCAAGCTCTCGAACTCGGCGAGATTCCCTTCGATGGACCCGATCGCCAGTGGGGCCTTGTCTGGCGCCAGGATGGCGGCGGGATGCCGGTCGAACGTGACCAACACGCACGGGACGCCAAGCGAACGTGCTTTCTGAACCGAGCGGCGGATGACCTCGCGATGCCCGAGATGCACTCCGTCGAAGGTGCCGATGCACACCAGAGCGTCCGGCCACTCCGCAACCAGGTGATCGAGACCGAAATGAACGTGCATAGGCGACGCGGCTCCCCTCGAGGAGGAGCTATCCGATGAACTTTTGAAGTTCGCTCGTCAGCAACTGGGTTTCCTCTTCGGAGTATTCGTGCGACTCAACGAAGCTGCGAATATCGCTTGCGAGACCATCGAAACTCGGCGAAGACCATGTGCCCAGCGGCTTGTTAAACGTATCCGGCTTCAGGAGCGTGAGACGAAGGTTCCGTCCTTCCATGTCCTCGCACCAATTGAGGCCCTTGTGGACTAAGTCCTGAATGGAGGTGTAAACACCAGTGATTCGGGAGTCGCCCGAATCTTCAACTTGCTCCGTAATCCAATAGAGTCGTCGAAAAATCATCTTTGATTCCTAAGCGGCCGCCTTGCCGCACTCCGTGAAGTGTACCGCTCCCGCTTAGCCGGATTGTCATGGCGTCGCCGAGTCGTCCACCTCCCCTAAACCGATGGTTCGTGCGGTTTGGGGGAGGT
>JBKJIP010000238.1:0-11438 GCA_046598515.1 Fimbriimonadaceae bacterium
GATTCGCCCGCCGCCAAAAACTCTACTGCGCCATCCTCGACCGAGTTGAGGTCAAGACCATCGCCGAATTGTCCCCTCGCGATATCGAGCGCGAAAACCCCGAGTTTAGAACTCACGATGATGTGATCGAAATGATGTCTCGCCTCTATGGCGAACTGATAACGCCTCAGCATCATGTCACCGTGATCCACTTCTCTCGGATCGACGACTGATGTTCGTGACCTTTGAAGGCCCGGAAGGCTCGGGAAAGTCGACCGCGATCCGAACCCTGCAGCAGCGCCTGCCCGGGACGGTCTTGGTCACCCGCGAGCCCGGAGCCGGAGCCGTCGGAGGTCAGATACGAAAGATTCTGCTCGAAGGTGAGCACTTGATCGATCGTTGCGAGCTCTTTCTCTTCCTCGCCGATCGCTCCCAACACATCGAAGCGATTGTGAAGCCCGCGCTTGCCCGAAAAGAGATCGTCCTCTGTGATCGGCACGCGGATTCCACCGTGGTTTATCAAGGCTATGGCCGTGGTCTGGACCTCGACCATCTGCGTTCGCTCAATCACTTCGCCACCGGGGGCCTAAAGCCGGATTTGACGCTTTTGTTCGATATAGACCCCGAAATCGGGCTCGCCCGCGTCCAAGATAAAGACCGTCTCGATTCAGAGTCCATCGACTTTCACCGACGCGTTCGTAACGGATTTTTGGCCGAAGCCGCTCTGGAACCCTCCCGATGGGTCAAACTCGATGCCAATCTTTCGCCTCAAGAGGTTGCGCTGGCCGCAGAAAGTGCAATCCTCGACCGTATGAAACTATGATGCTCGTTCCTCTCGCTTGGTTTGCTCCCGCTCAGAACCCCGATCTGCTTCTGGATAAGTTGACCGACAAGCTGAAGATCGGCTTCTCCGTGGATTACACGCTGAAGCACACGTCGTTCCCCGGCGAGATCAAAGGGCACTACGAATACATGCCCGGCATCAACTGCTACTTCCGAGCCATCGGCGCGGGTAGCGATTTCGTCTTCATCGAGCGCAAGGAAGGTGCGATCGAGATCGAGAATATCCTCAAGGGTTATTACGAAACCGGTCCCCTCGGCGCTATCTTTACAACCGGCTCTCGAATGAGCCTTCTCTCGACCCACGCCTTTCCCTACTTGGTTGCCCGCGCTGCCCCCCGAACCGCTTTCCCCGATCATGACAAGTGGCGCTTCGTGAAAGAAGAGGCCGTGAATGGCATCATGGGCAATCGAATCGCCGCCGGCACTGCCCAGGCGGGCGTCGATATCTGGATCACCAATGAGGGCCGCCTCCTGCGCTATGTCCATAACTTCACCATGGACTATGCCCCCGCGCAAACGGATTTCAAGTTCGGCCCCTTCGGCAAGCCGAATCCAAAGCTATTCACGCTCTCTCCGCCCCGCGGCTACCGAGCCCTCGCCCTTCCGCGCAACTCTCAGCCCCTCCTGCCCGGCAATAAGCTTCCCGCCGATGGATGGCTGGACAAACAGAACCGAAGGGTCAGCCTTCCGGTTCAAGGCAATACTCTCTTCGTCTTGACGAGCGGCGATTGCGCCGTCACATCTCGGGCGAAAAACATGCTTGCCGAAATCGCCGACAAGGTTCCCGTCATTGTGTTGAGCGACTCTGGAAGTCCGAAGGGACTGGAGAAGTATCCCGTGTACCGAGATCTGCACAAGGCGACTCTCGACCGCTTTCTGGCCCAAGCCACGCCCCAGTTCGTGTCCGTCGACGGCAAGGGCATCATCACCGGCAACTGGATGGGCTTCAGTCCCAAAGAGCAGGGCGCCTTAAAAGCCGAGATTCTCAAGAAGCTCGAGAAGTAAAAAAGTGGCGCGACCAAAAGGTCGCGCCAAGATGGGGTTGCCGCTAAGAAGGCTTAAGCCTTCTTCTGATTACGGCGGCGTCGGATAAGTCCAACGATGCCAATACCGAGAGCGGCCATGGAAGCGGGCTCGGGGACGGCCGTTAGCTGGTCCTGATTGCACTCACTGTGCAGAGCGATGACGTTGCCGAGACCAGTCACGTTGGTCGTGGTCACGCTGTTGTTCAGGAAGGTTTCGACCTGAGTCTTGAGGTCGCCGCTAAGCTGCGAACCGTTGTTCATGCCCGCTCGGAATCGACCGGCGTTGACGTCCAAGCTACCGGCGCTGCCGTCGAAATCGTAACCGATCTTCCAAACCGCGATCTGGAAGGCGGCGGCCATAGAGTTGGTCGTGGCGGCGGAGGTGACGGTGCCGTAGGCGGTGCGCATCAGTTGATTGATGGCGTTCTTCTTGGCTTGGCCGTTAACGGACCAGACGTTGGGATCGAGTTGAGGAACATCGACGCGGCTGTACTGGATGCGGCTGGAAGAGACGACCTGGGTCGGCTCGCTGCAGTAAGTAGCGATCGTCTTATCGTTCAGCCAAGCAAGCGAACCGACGCCGCCTTGGAACGAATGGTTGAGCTGACCGGCGAAGACATTCTTCTGCTGCCCGTCAAACTTGATCTGGATGTCGTTTCGGCCCTTTCCAGTGCCGACGAACTTCATGTTTGTAGTGTCCTGCGCAGCGGCGATGCCGGCGAGGGTGATGGATGCAAGGATAAGGGGCAACTTTTTCATGGACGATTCCTCTGTCGAAGCCTTACAGCGCAAATAGCGTGCCATTCAAAGGCAAGGAATTCGAAGTCAAGTGATTGTGCGGGGAGAGGGAAAGAGCCTTCTAGGTTCCCAGAGTCTCAGATCCCTACGCACCACCAGGGGGCAGCCCTTTACTCTTTTCTAACCCCAAACCCACTAAGGCTTTATCTCCAAAATCGTCCAAATGAACCATGGACAGCAAAAAGAAGAAACTTTGGCCGAACTGGAAAACCTGGCTCGCCGTCCCCAAATCAAAGGCGGGCGAAACGGCCCATCGAGAGGTCGAGCGCGCTCGGCGCGCCCACTTTCAGCAGATCGCCCGACGCCACGGCTAGGTCGAGGCGTCGTCTGATTTGCCGCCTTTCTTCGAAGACTTCTTGCCCTTCGACTTGACTTTGGGCTCCGCAACCGTCTCCGTGACGACTTCTTCGGGCTCCGCAGCGATTTCCGAAGAATCCATCACCCTTTCGGCGGCATCGCCTGCCGTCTTGAAGAGCTTTTTCCATAGAGGCTTTGCCGCCGTGATCACTACAGGGACCAGCGCTGCTGCGAGCATGACAAGTCCGGCTTTGCCGGGAGGAATAATGCCACCAGTTCGTCTCATATCAACACCTAACGGCATTGTAAGGGAACGCGTTGACACTACCGGGACTATTGGGACCCTATTGGCTGTGCTTGCGGCACCAGCGACGAGGCGACTGGCCACGGGAAAACTGCTTCGTCACGGTTTCCGGGCAGTAGATCGTCGCTTTCATTCCCGTGTCCGCGCAGACTTCTGTCGTCAGCATCTCTTCTTGGACGGGAGGAGGACGCTCTTCATTTCGTCGCGGCCGCTCTTCCGTTTTCGGGGGCGTGGTGTTCTCGTCCGGAGGGATCTGTCGCTCTTCCTCGCGGGTCTTCGTTTGCTCCGGTTCGGTTACCGGGATCGCGCCCGCGTTCGGATCGGTTACCGGCGTCGGTTCCGGCTCTTCATCTCGCTCGGGGCGTCGGTTCTGGACATCGAGACCGATATCACGGCCCAGCGGCGTTCCCGCCACCTTTTCGCCGCGACCATACTTGGCCTGCGCAACCTTCAAAACTCTAGTCCAAATATTAACCGTAACCGTGCCGCCGAAGGTGCGCGAGTTCATGGGTCGATAAACCCACTTCTTGCCCTTCTCGTCCCACTGTTCGTTGCCAACCCAGCCAATACCGACCATGTTGTTGGTATAGCCCGCGAACCAAGCGTCCTTGTTATCCTGAGTCGTTCCCGTTTTGCCGCGCGCATCTGGAATGGAGTTTGCAACGTGGCCTGTTCCACCCTTGACCACACCGCGAAGATACTCATCCATCAGAGTAGCTACGCCCGCATCGAGTTGGAACTTCAATATCTGTGGCTTATAGGACTTGTAGGTTTGTCCATCAGGGCCAACGATCCGAAGAATCGGGCGAGGAAGAACGCGGTTGCCTCCGGTCATGAAGACCGAATAGCCCTCCGCCATTTCAAGCGGGGTTGCGTCGTTCGTTCCCAACGCCATTGACATAACAGGCTCAATGTGCGAAAAGCCAAAAACATCCCGACAATATTTGGCGGCCACTTCTGGACCAACCTTATAAGTCACCCAAATCGCGGGAAGGTTTTTGGATTGTGAAATCGAAGTGGAGATGGGGAACGAGCCGCCTGAGCCGCCGCCCGAGTTCCCGGGATTCCACCCTTTGATCAAATCGAAAGGCTCGTTCGATATCCGATCACCCGGTGCGATCGCTCCGGTGCTCAGCGCCGCCGCGTAAATGAACGGCTTCATGCTTGAGCCCGGCTGTCGGCCGAGGCCCTGGGCGACCATGTTGAACTGGTTGCGGTCGTAATCGACGCCGCCCTGCATCGCCAAAATCTTCCCCGTGTCATCCATGAGGACGAACGAAGCGGTTTTGACTCCCATGCGACTGTTCTGCTTCACCACCGACTGCACCGCCGATTCCGCTTCCTTCTGGACAGCCACGTCGATCGTCGTGTAAATCTTGTAGCCGCCTTCCTCCACCTTCAAGTCGGGCAGGTTGCGGCGGACGTAGTCAAGAACGTAGTGCGTGAAGTAGGGGAATGCCTCCACCTTCTCGCCGCCCGCGAAACTCTTCTGGCGTAGCTTCACCGGCTCCTTCAGGGCGTGTTCGTATTCGGCCGGCGTGATCCAACCCTCCTCGCGCATCGAGTTCAGGACGTCATTCCGATTTTCGAGTGACTTTTCGAGGTCGACAAACGGATTTTCGTCGGAGGGTCGTCGAACACAGCGGGCTAACATAGCCGCTTCCGCTGGCGTCAGCCGCTCGATCGCCTTGCCGAAGTAAACCTGCGCAGCGGCCTTGATGCCATAAGCCCCTTGGCCATAGAAAATTTCATTCAGATAGTTCCGAAGAATTTCCTTCTTGGTGTACTGCCGCTCCATCTGGATGGCCATACACACATCACCCAGCTTGCGGCGCCAAGTCTTCTCCGAGTTCGTATACAGCCGCTTCATGAGCTGCATCGTGATCGTCGAGCCGCCCTGCGCCGTGCGTCCATCGCGCATGTTGGTTACGATCGATCGAGCTGCAGCCTTGTAGTCGACACCCGAGTGACTGAGGAATCGCTTATCCTCCGCGGCGAGTGTGGCATCGATAACGTTTTGCGGAATCTTCTCATCCTCTCGGATGGGCTTTCGATAGATCGGAGCCGCACGATAAAGGACCGTTTTCTGATCCGAGGCATAGATAATTGAAGGATTGGACTCGTTAACCTGAGAGAGTCTCTCGGGCAAATCCTGGATACGCTCCTGCGCCTTTTGCATCTCCGAGATCAGCAAAAAGCCCCCACCTGAACCCCCAATAAAGAAAAAGCCCGCACTCACCCATAGGGTTCGCTTGACGAACTTAACCCACAGGGGAGACGACTTCTTCGGAGCTCTCCGAACTCTACCGGCTACGCGCGTTGCCATACGTCTACTAGCTAAGTATGACGCTCTAGCGTTCCCGGGAGTTTCCAAGAGCCCCAGTTTTTGGAATCTTAGGTTCATTCCCCCTCTCCCCAAGTAGGGGAGAGGGGGCAGGGGGTGAGGGGCTGCGGCTGGAATTTGGACCCAGTCCGGAGTGCGAAACAGGGGCACCCACGAGCGTCGACCGGCAAAGCCGCGAAACCCCCTCCGCAGTGTCCTCGTGCGCATAGTAGAAATTGTCGGGCATAGTTACCAAATGGTAGATCTCGGAGACTGGATTTATGCGCACGAGATCGCGCCTTACTTCCGGGGCGATACCCTCCTCGATTGGTTGAAGCAATACGGCGAGCGGAACGGATTCCAGAAGGACACGGCCCAGCCCGGTTACGACCCGGACTGCGAGATGAGCACCTTCCTCGCGGAGAAGTCGGCTGGATTCAAAGAGGCTTTCGCAAATCATGCCCAGCGTGAGGGCCTGAGCTTCATCGATTTGAGCCGCAGCCGCTCCGTGGCCGACTCGAAGTCCGCGATGGAGGAGGGCATTCAGCTCATCGCATCTCCTTTCCTCGTCGACTCGGTGCGGCGCGTTACCGCCCGGCCCGACTTCCTGATTCGCGTCGATGTTTTGAATCGGATCTTCGGAGAACCGCCCAAGCTCCTCGAACCTCAAGGTTACGTCGTGGTGAACCTGCGTTTGGGTCGGATCACCTTGACTGCGAAGGGCCGTATGCGCTCGGATGCCTCCCTCGCCGTGCATCGTGCCCGCCTGTATCTCTGCAACGCCGCCCTCGGGGAGGCTCAAGAGGTAACTCCAGGCAGTGGGCTTCTCGTCGGCCGAGGATGGCAGCAGACCATTGGGGAAGGTGAGATTCGCGGATCCGGGTGCCTCGACAAAGCCGGAGTTGTCGATCTTTCGGCTGCCAAATGGGAGAACGAGATTGGGGACGCACTTCAATGGATCCGCCGGCTCCGCCGCGAGGGCGGCGAGTGGTCGGTTTTCCCGTCACCATCCATCCCCGAACTGCGACCGAACGCGGGGAATCGCTACGATTTTCCCTGGCATCGGGCCAAAGTCGAAATCGCCGAGCGGCTCAAAGATCCGATCTTGCTCTGGAACGTCGGCACGGAGAAACGAAATGCCGCTCTTGCCAAGGGAATCACCACCTTTGACCACCCCGGGGCATCGGCGGAAGCATTCGGCTTGACCAATCCCGATCGGGCCAAGATTCTGGACGCTCTAATCCACGTCATTCGGAACCCGCACTTAGGGGTGCAGCCCGGACGCATCGAAGCCGCCCGCGAAGTCTGGGGTGAGCCGCAAGCGCTCGAGTTCTTCGTCGATTTCGAAACCGTAAACAATTCCGACGACGACTTCGCCCACTTCCCCCAAGCCGGGGGCCAGCCCCTGATCTTTATGGTGGGCTGCGGGCATGTGGAGCATGGCGTGTGGAAGTTCGAGAACTTCATCGCGGAGCGAGCGACGGAAGATGCCGAAGCGAAGGTTATCGCCGATTGGCTGCGCCACATGGAGTCGACCCGATGCCGCCTGGCACCACACTTGGCTCGGCCGATCTGCTTCCATTGGTCAGCGGCGGAGGACAACACGTTCCGTGGGCAATACGACTCCTTCCGCAAACGACATCCTGAGTTCTCGGGCGAAGACCCGAACTGGTTCGACTTCCTGGCCCGCGTGATCCGCGCCGAACCGGTCATCGTTCCCGGTGCCTTCGGCTTCGGATTGAAAGCTCTGGCCAAAGCGATGTTCAAGCTCGGACACGTCCAGGTTCTGTGGGACGAAGGGCCCTCCGATGGCCTCGGCGCGATGGTAGGAGCATGGCGAGCCTACGCCCGGTGCGGGGAGCAGCCCGTCTCATCCGATCCGCTCATGCAAGGCATCGCGAAGTACAACAACATCGACTGCCTGGCCATGCAGCAGATAATCGACTGGCTTCGGAGGAATCGCTAGTTAGTCCGTAAAAGTCACTCTCGGCTGAAGCAGGCGACCAGCCGCCTTCGGCGTATCGACCCGAATCCAACGGTCATCCGATTTCGGCGTGCGGCCATCCTCTTTGCCGTTCTTCCCAAGAGTGTAAATCGCCATCCCGCGAACCGTACTCTTGAAGAGGATCGATTGACCGGTTCGGTCCCGAGCGCTTGCGATCCCGGCCGGCGGCTTTGGATTCGAACTGCATGCCTTCAAGAACCATGGAAGGAGGTCGGGCGGGGCAACCATGACCCAACTCCGCTTCAGCGGAACGGTCGAAAGCTCTTCGACCTCATCCGCTATCCGAAGAATCTCGACCACATCCGGATCCCGCTCGACGGGCGGAATCAGCTCTTCGAGACCGAATCCCTCTTTCCGCGCCGCCATTTTGGCAGGATCCTGCAAGCTCGCATAGTATTCGATGACGAGCATCTTGACCTTGCGAACTGCCCGGCTGTGGCGGAGGGCACCGACTTGTTCGGGCGTAAAAGGCGGCCCCGGTAACGCCCGACCTGCCCGCACAACTGTCTGATCCAAAAGGGTCAGGACGCGCGCACACTCGATTTTCGCGAGATCGAAATCCGACACTTCCCTTTCGGGAGGTTTAACGTATTGGTCCAGATGTCCAACCGGTGTTTTCGCCAGATAGCTGCAGAGCAAGGTCAGTTGAGACAGCGACTGATGGTCGGTGTATCCGCTCCTCACCAACGCCGCGCTCCGACTCCGTACCAGCTTTCGAGCGAGCGCATCCAAGAGGTCCAGGAGATCCGACGAACGCTTAACATCGCCTCGAGATGCGGCCAAAGCGGCATCTTCACCGAGAACGTACAATGTGTACCACTCGCTGCCGAACGTGTCCTTATCCAATTCGGGCATCTGGAAAGCTTCCTTTCCCATCACGGCCGCCCGAGCGGCGTTGACGACTTCATCGATCTGAGAGCGGGAAACGGACGAGAAGGGCGCAGAATTGAGCTTCTGCAGCAGGTCGGGGTTTCGTTTCCAGAAGGCATTGAGGGGAGTCATTACATTGTCCGCCGCCGGAGGCGCGAGGGCGACAAGGTCTTCTGGCGAGGTCAAAACCCCGGCTTTCCGGGCGAGATCTACGGTGGCTTGATACTCTCGATCCGCCGCAATCTTCTGGAAAACCACGATACCGCCCACGATCGCGATCGGAAAGCCAATCGCGAACAACGGGAAAATCACCTTCCAGCCGGATTTCATCAAGACTGCAATTGAGGACGCCGCGACGAACCAATATCGTTGCGGGGCCGCATGAAAGGGCGATCCGGTGTACAATTGACATTGAGATAAGGCGAATGGCCAAACGGCCGGCGGATCCTCAGCGGAATCGCCGGCCATTTTGCTGACCGGCGAAGGAGTTGATATGGCAACAGTCGTTATTATCGGAGCGCAATGGGGCGATGAGGCCAAGGGCAAACTCGTCGACGTCCTCGGCAGTGAAGCGGATCTGATCGTTCGTTACAGCGGGGGCAACAATGCGGGCCACACCGTCATCGTCGGCGAAGAGGTCTTCAAGTTCCAGCTCATCCCGGCCGGAATCCTTCATGTCGAAGCCACTTCGATCCTCGGCAGCGGCATGGTGATCTGCCCCAAGGGCTTGATCGAGGAACTAGAGCGAACCCTGGCGATGCGGCCCCAGATCGGGACCTTGCTGATATCAGCGGGCGCCCACGTCGTCTTCCCTTATCACCGCATGCTCGACCGCTTGGAAGAGGAAGCTCGCGGTGAGAACAAGATCGGCACCACCTCGCGCGGCATTGGCCCGGCATACCAAGACAAGGTCGCCCGCTTTGGCATCCGCATGGGCGAGTTCGTCGACCCCGAGATCTTCAAGATTCGCCTCAAAGAGGTTCTGGGCTACAAGAACCGCCTCCTCGAGATGTTCGGCGAGCAGCCCCTGGACTTTGACGAACTCTACACAGAGTATTGTGGCTACGCCGATCAGCTTCGCCGCTTCGTCTGCGATACGGACATCGTCGTGCAGAAAGATGTTCTCGCGGGCAAGAAGGTTATGTTCGAAGGCGCTCAGGGTGCCTTGCTCGACCTCGACATGGGCACTTATCCGTATGTGACGTCCTCGCATCCGCTCGCGGGCGGCGCATGTCTGGGCACGGGCATCGGGCCGCGCCATATCGACTCCGTACTGGGAGTCTGCAAGGCGTACGCGACCCGGGTCGGCTCCGGTCCCTTCCCCACCGAGCTCTTCGACGAAACGGGTGATTACATCCGCGAGCATGGCAAAGAATTCGGCACCGTGACGGGACGCGGACGCCGCTGCGGCTGGCTCGACTTGGTCGCGCTGCGCCAGTCCTGCATCATGAACTCACTGAGCGGCTTGGTCGTGACGCGCTTGGACATCCTCGCCGGCTTCGACTCGGTGAAAGTCGCGACCAGCTATAAGCTGGACGGCATGGAGCTCAAGCATATCCCGACGAACACGCACGAGTTCGCGCGCGTGGAACCGGTCTTCGAAGAGCTACCCGGCTGGTCCGGCGATCTCACGATCTGCCGCAAGTGGGAAGAGTTGCCGGACACGACGCAGAGCTACCTCAAGTTCATCGAGGAGTACACCGGCGTCCCCGTTGCCATTGTCTCGATCGGCCCGGCTCGTGACGAGACCATCGTCTTGCGTCCGGATTTGATCTGGGGATAGGTTTGTGTCCCCAACATTGGCTGGGGACCAGGCGATATTGAAATGTTCCCTTTGCGACTTTGCCCCTTTGCGTGAGGACATTTTGAGCGAGAAGCTGCCGCCGCGGCACAAGCATCCGCGGCCCACATTTGATATCGAGGAGGGTAGGCGGACTTTCGAAAGGGGCCCCCGTTTTATCTGGGGAAGACCCAGGGTGCAACGAGGCTTGTTACTTTATCGACCGATTTGAAAGTCATTCAGGGGTTCAGGACCAGATGGGAGCCGGCGAGGCTCCCGCGATACGGACTACTTCGCCAACTTCTCTCGCGCTGCGGTCGGCGCATCCGCGCCCGCTTTTCCGGATGGTTGTCCCATTCCGAACTCCTTGCCCTTTCCGTAAGCTTCCGGAGCGTAGTATTTGCCGCGCTCCCCGGGGACCTTCATTCGCTCAACTTCGAGGGGATAGTGTTTCGCGGTGGGATCCTTTCGGCGGCCGGTCACTTGCCAGTGGACCTCCGCTCCTGCGGCGGAAGTGCGAATCTTAAACTTCCCGTTCGCGATCTTCTTAGCCACCTTCACCTGCACAAAGGAATCGCTCTCATCGCCAATGATCGTTAGCTGATACTGGATATCCTCGTTGAGAGCGTCGAACCAACCCGGGACGCTGACGGTTGCGAATCCCTGCGAGTCAGTCTTCACATTGCCTCGGTAGAGATTCATCATCTCGTCGCTTTCGATCGAGGAGTGCGAGAGAACCTTGTTTGCCGGGTCCATCGGGTGATCTATCATGAACGCCTTAACGCCGGAACTGACTGTAGTAGCGTAGAGGAAGCCCTGGAAGTAGCCCGCGTAATCGAAGACAACGCTATTTGATGCAGTACCGTAAACTCCGTAATTCGGTCCAGCTCCGCGGGCAGCGCCGATAACTCCATAGGAGTTTGAGGCCCAGGAGTTTGCTACCCCCAATACAGCAAAGTTGGTGCCGTCGCCTTTTGTATAAGACCCCACACCAACGCGCCCCACAGACAGAACGTTGCCCGTTCCATTCTCAACATGCAACGTAGCGGCACCGAAGTCCCCATCTTGGTAGATTCCGACCTTCGCCAAATCTTGAACCACGTTCGCATCTCCGACTTGCACCCGGCCACCAAGCCGGTTGACAGCGCCGGTGAAGAAGTTATCTGAGTCCAATCGAGGAATATTTGCGCTGAGCGAAACGTCGGGGACAATCC
>JBKJIP010000242.1:0-23528 GCA_046598515.1 Fimbriimonadaceae bacterium
GCCGAAGGCAAGTTCGTCTCCTGGGGATTGGGCGTCTGCCAATCGAGCCGACTGGGTCCGCCGTGCGGCGAGTGGCCACGCAGGCACTCCCAGAGGAGTGTGCCGAGGGCGAAAACATCGGTAGCGATCGTCTTTGGCGCTCCGCGGCTGGATTCGGGGCAACCGTAATCTTCACGGGGTTCACTCAACGGGACAATCTGGGCGCCGGACGAAGTGACCAAAATGTTTTCCGGCGTGATCAAGCCCGTGTAGCCTCCGTCTTGATGCAGAGCATGGACGCCTTCCGCGACTTGGGCAACCAACTCAGCGGCTTGGGTCATGGAGCGAGGACCTCGAATCTTCAGGAACTGGGCGAGCGAATCGCCTTCCAGCCGGCCGAAAATGGACCAGCTTGTGCCTTCATACTCGAACCAGTCGTGTACGGGAGCAACCCACGGTGAGGCAACCCGTCCGGCCGCTTGAACGCGGGCCTTAAAGGCTTGCTCGTGATTCGTGCTGCTTGGCGAAGAAACCAAGGTGACCTTTCGGTCGAGAATCTGGTCGAAGGCGTCGACAAGTGTTACCGCGCCGACGGTGCGAACGACGCGAAGATTGCCGAACCGGGGAGGAAGCGTGCTCTCCTGAGCGGGCACTTCGATGACGTTGTCGCAACCATAAACCTCGCGAATCTTGTCCTGCAACGCCGTGCGGGGCGCGATCTGAAGAATGAGTCGCTTCTTCGTCTGCAGGGCGACGTGGTCGGTTCCGGCCACATTGGACGGGTCGGCGACAATAAGCTCGACGTCCTGATCCGTGACGTTAACCGGCAGAATGCACTGCTCGATCGCGAAATCGGCTTTCAAGAGAGAAAGTGCGCCCGGGTTGACTTGGACCGTCGCCAAGTTTGCGTGGTTGTAGCCGTATTGCTCCGCCAAGCACGAAGCGATCTGATCTTCCGTGCAAAAGCCTCGCTCGACGACGATCTCGCCAAGGCGTTTATTCGACGTTTGCTGCGCCGCTAGAGCGATGGACAGCTGTAAGTTGCTGATGAGCCCGCTTGAGACGAGCATTTCTCCCAGTCTTCGATAAGTCATATTCTTGTGCCGTTCCGTCTAGTTCTTTCCGTATTCTCGGCAAATCCACCGGGTCTCTTTAGCGCACCTCGAACTCAACCGTAGATTGGTCGCTCGGAGTGACGGCGGAGAGGCGGTATTGCCCAGGTTTAAACTCGGTTGCCAGCTTCCAATCCCCGTTCTGGTCGGCCTCGACCACCTCGAGCAGCTGTTTGTTGGCGAAGACTTTGATCTTTGCCTGGGGGACACCCGTTCCGAAGATCGCATTGATGCCCGGCTTAAGCGCCTCACCCTTTACGGGCTTCTTCACCTCGACGGGAAACTTATCGGGTGTCGCCGCTTCGGTTTTGACCTTCTTTAGCAGGTCTTCCGAGAGCATGTATTCGGTTTCTTCGATAGTGTCGAACTCCTTGTTGCCGTCACGGCAGACAAGGATAATGCCGACGTTGTTGAGCTCCTTTGCCTCGACCGAGACTTCCCAAGTGGTGCGGTCATCCGCAACGCAACTGGCGATCGTCTTTTTGCGAGTGATGATGTAGACCGTGTATCCGGGGGGTGCCGTCCCCGAAAAAACGACCGGATCGGTCTCGATGAGCGGCCCAAAGGGGGTCGTCTGCGAGAATCCGATCCGGTTCATGGCCGCTTTAGAAGCTTTGGCCTCGAGGCGATAGGCGTACAAGGTGAGTGCGGCGATCAATCCAAGGGTGCACCCCTTGAAAATGTCGTACCGCCTGATTTCATCCTCGCTGCGGACCATCTCGCTTAGCCCCCGTTCGCCAATTTCTTAGCCTCGGCGATCCAAACTTCGGCTTCGACGTTCATCCACTCATCGGGGGAGACGATGGATCCGACATGATCGGCCGAGGAGCCGGCCAGATCGCCGTAGGTCATGATTCCCGCTTCCCAGAGTTTTCGTTCCGCGACAAGGTCAATGCCTTGGATCTCGGAAAGGGAATCCCTGCGAACGGGAGGAGGTCCGGTTGGCGTTGCGAATGGCGTTGGAGGCGGGGTTGTCGAAACGGTCAAAGCATCGAGTTGGGATAACGTTGCCGCCAGCGCCGTGCGATGATGCTCCAGGTGAGTTCGAAGTTGAGAGACCTCGTTATTAGCCTGCTGTGCCTGCGTCAACTGGCCCCTGAGCATCTCTATCTCGCTCGACATGCCGCGCGCTTCGATGAGTTCACCTTCGAGTAGACCCAGGCGATCCTGGAGTTGCTCCTTCGCGGACTTAAGGTCGTTGTACGCCTCGAGTTCGATTTCGGCATTCTTCAGCTTCTGTTGAACATCCTGCGTTAGAGCGATTTGCTCCTTCATGGTTGCAACTTCTTCGCGGAGGTTTTGCGCCTCGTTGTCTCGAGCGCTGCGGGCGGCTCTAAGATCCTCAAGCTCCGCTTGCGACGTGTGCAACTTTGCACTCATCGCGTTCATTTCGCCGCGGAACTCGGTGACCATCTGGTCTCGACTGGCGAGCTTTGCGGAAAGCTCTTCGATTTCCTGGCGTAGTTCGCCAGAACTCTCTTCCTTGCGGCCCACGTCGGATATCTGTTTGCGCAACGTTTCGAGCTCCTCGATGCCGTGCTGTCGATCGCCGGTAAGCGAAGCTACGCGAGCTTCCGCCTCTTCCATGCGAACCCGGACTTCGTTGAAGTCCACCAAACTGACTGTGTCGCGCTCAGCTCTTTCGATTTCACTGGCCCGTCGCCGCATGAGTTCCACTTCTTCCGTCGCGTTCTCGTAGCCTGTGCGGAGGCGAAGGAGTTCGGTCTGGAGTTCGGTGTTCTTCAACTTCAGCTCATCCAGCTCGGCGCTCGACACCGGCGAACCGGAACCGGACGAAGGCTGCTGGTTCAGCATTTCGAGTTCGAGAGTCGAAATCGTGGCCCGTGCTGATTCGAGTTGTTTAGCAAAGTATTCAGCTTGGTTAGCCTTGGATCGCAGAGACTCGAAGTCGGCCGCCGTAGATTCGGAGACCACGGGCGGAGCACTCTTAAGTCGCTCAATCTCGGCATCCTTCTCATCGAGAAGAGTGCGCAGAGAGACAATTTCGTCGGCCGCTTTACCTTTCGGTGCCGGCCCCTTGGCCTCGGCGGTGGCGAGCTTCTGTCGAAGCTCCTGGATCTCAATTCGGGTGATGTCCTCGACGGAGCGGTATCCGGCGAGTTCGGTTTCGGCCTCATCGAGCTTTGCTTGAAGTTCGTTCAGCGCGATAAGGGGGGAAGTATTGTTTTCTGACTGGAGCCTTTCGATCATTGATTTGGCCTCGGCGAGTTCGGTTGCAAGGGAATTATCGGCAGATACGTTTGAATTCGCTTCCCTTAAAGCAGCTAATTCATGTTTCGCTTTCGCGAGCTCATCATGGAGAGCGAGAGAATCTTCGGAGAGTCCCTCCCGAAGTTGGGCGCGCAGGGCGGCGATCTCCTCTTCGGAGGTGTTTAGCTTATCGACGGCGTCGTCGAATCGGATTCGGAGTGCGGAAAGATCCGCCTTGAAGGCGTTATCGGCGGGCGGACGGGTGCCCAATCCGCGCCAATAGCGCATGTCGATTATCCACTCGACACACCATCCGATTAGAATGCCGAGACCTAGCCAAACCCAACTAAATTCCATCGTTCACCCAAGCAAGCCTGGTCGTTCCGATGTGATTATTGGTTCGTTGGTTAAGAAACCCTAGTCGACGTACGGGGGTTTCTGCGCGGGGGGTGTTCCGGAATCGTGTTCTTCGATCAATTCTTTCGTATGCGGCATTGCTTCATCGATCTGATCGGCCGCTTCCTCCAGGTTCTCTTCGTCCTCGACAGGAGCTGGATTGCGGAAGGCGACGAAGGCGCCAATGCCCACAATGAGGAGCAAACCAACCCAGAAGATCACGGGATTCATCGGCGCGATCTGAATCGGGGCCAAGGCACCGTTATGGGTTGCCTTGTAATGCTCGCCATAGGTGTGGCCGGCCAAGAAGGTGAGCTTGACGCCTGCCCAGCCCACGAGCAAATAGGCGACATGATCCAGAACGGGATACTTCTCTAGAAGCCGCAAGAATGCGCTGGCCGCCCACCTCAGCAACACGATCCCGATGATCGCGCCCAGATAGATGACCCACACTTTGTTGGGATGCGGCTCGATCGCGACCGCGACCAAGATGCTGTCGATCGCGAACGCCAAGTCCGTCAACTCCGCCTGAGCGACCGTCATCCAGAATCCAGCTGCAACCGCCACCTTCACGTCCTTGTTCGACGTATGCCGCACGAAGTGCTTGATCGGAAGGTACAGCAAGTAGAGCGAGCCGATCGTTTGGAGCCACCAGAAGGCGGCGATTTTCGATGCGATCAGGATTGCGGCAAGCCGCAATATAAACGCGCCCATCAAGCCGTAGAAAAGGGCCTTCTTCTGCTGTTCCTTCGGTAAGTGCCGAACGATGATGGCCAGGATAAGGGCGTTATCCGCGGAGAGCAGAGCCTCCAAAAGAATCAGCAGGCCCACTTTTGCCAGATCTGCGATTTCGAAGGTCTGGTGTAACATGGCTGATCGAAACGTGGGCTCGGCCGGGGTGGACGATCCTGTGAATTCTGCCACAATAGAGCTTAATAATGCCGACGTACGTTTACGAGTGCAAGAAGTGCGAGCAAGTCTTTGAAGCCGAGCAGCGGATAACCGAAGACCCGCTCAAGGACTGCAAGTGCGGAGCCAAAGGCTCTTTGAAGAGGCTCATTCAGCCCACCGCTGTTATGTTCAAGGGCGGCGGTTTCCACATCAACGATTACTCCCCCACCCCACCGAAGGCGGAATGCAGCGGTGAGCCCGCGTCCTGCCCGTCGTGTGCGCCGCCGGCCGCACCCGCGGCTTCGGAGTAGGACTTGGAAGCGCTGTGGAGGCTGGATACCGGGCTTTTCCGGACCTTCCATCAGCAGCTTCATGCTCCTTGGCTCGATCCCATTTTCTGGGTCATCTCTTCGACCGGGCTTGGCTGGGTGCAGGCGCTCTTCCTGTTCGTCTTCGGCTTTGATTGGCCGAGATTCCCAAAAGTGCGCTGGGAGTGGCTCTGGCCCGTGGCCTGGGCGGGAATCTTCACCGGAGTAACAAATAACCTCTTGAAGCAGTTCTTCGAACGGGAACGCCCCAGTAACTACATGTGGGCCATTCCCCACGAGACGATCTATTTCAGCAGCTTTCCAAGCGGCCACACGGCCGGTTCTTTCGGTCTGGCTATCGCCTTTTGCCTCATGGCGCCGCCGTCCCAAAAGAAGTGGAAGATCGCCGCTATCGTTTGGGCGAGCCTCGTCGGGCTTAGCCGAGTCTATCGGGGAGTGCACTGGCCCACGGACGTCATTGGCGGTATCGGCAACGGCCTCTTTTGCGCTGCCCTCGCCGTGTTGCTCTGGCGCAAACTTCGTGGTCAGGCGGCTTCCGCGGCTCTTGCCGATGGCGATTGATTGCGAGCACGATTCGCGAGCCATACGCCCGTGATCACGACCGCCAGCCCAACAAACTGCCAAAGGCTCAAGCCCTTGTGCAGCACGAGCCAACTGCTCAATGCGGCCAATGGCGAGACGAAGTATTGGTACAGCATCGCTCCCGCTGCTCCCGCCTGCTTCACGCCAGTGTAGAAACCCATGAACCCAAGCGCGCCGGCTCCAATCGAGAAGTAGAGCAGCATCGACCAGTTCAGGAGTGGTAAGTGCGCCCAATCGGTATGCACGAAATCACTCCACCCGAAGGGTACAAGGGCGATCAACCCCGCAGGCATAGCCAAAGTCGTCAACACGAAAGGGTCGACTTTGGCCGTGATCGGCTTGCTGACTACCGCACTGAAAGCCCAAACGATTGCGCTCAGAAAGATCAGTAGATTGCCAAAGAGGCTCACCGAGCCGGCGTGGGTATCGGGCGACCCCAACACGACCAGCGAAACCCCGCTGAAAGCCATCAGCGTTCCGAGCAGGATCGAGGACCGGAACTTCTCCTGGCGAAAAACGACGGCCAGAAGGAGTGTGAAGAGCGGGGAACACCCGAGAATGATCGCGCCCTCCGCCGCGCCGGATGTGTGCATTCCGACCGTGAAGAGGACCATATAAATCCCCATCGCGAGAAATCCTTGGAGATGAATCCGCCACGCTTCGCCCTTCGGATAACGCAGGGGCAGTCTGCGAACGAGGCAAAGCACGACCATGAAAGCCGTCATGATGATCCATCGGGCGAGAGCCGCCGTTGCTGGGCTCACGAGGTCATCCTTCATCAGGAGCTTGAGGGCCACGAAGTTGAACCCCCAGAGGACCATAACGCCAAGCAGAATTGGATTCAGTTTGAAGCTGCTCGGACGACGATTAATCCCCATAACGTTCTAAGTGGAAGTATGGGGAGGATACATGAACGCCGACTGAATCTCCGACACCGACCTCGCGATTCGGACCATTTAGCTCTAAAGAAGGGCTAAAGGAGAGCCAGTATTTATGCTGTTGATTACCGCATCCGACAACCATTGGTCCGCCGGCCTACCCTCCGAAGCCCTGATTGGGGTTCTCCGAGAAGGCACGCTGCATAGCCGGAGTGGTCTTGGGCACGTGTCCGATCTGGCCGTCGCCTGGCAGCCCTTCGCCCACGGTCACAGCATTAGCGCCATGCTCCTGCATGTCGCCGACCAGGAGTCGTTGGTGATCGAGGAAGTAATTCTGCGCGGCGAGCGCTCGGAAGTGATGCTAGAACTCTTCGGAAGCGATCTTTCCACGGTAGAGCGCGGTGCCTGGCCCAAACCGATGACAGAGTCCCTCGAGTGGCACTACGCAATCCAAGATGCCGTGCGCGACCGGACGGAGGACGTCCTGGCCCAGGAAGATCCCGGAAGATTGGTCAACCACCCGAAATGGGGCCAGCTCACAATCGCAAGCGCCATCCTCCACCTCGTCCAGCACGAAGCCTATCACGCCGGCCAAATGGCCCTACACAAGCTCCACTACGGTTGGGGCGGCGTCGAGCCCGAGATGGCGGCGTAAAGGGAAAGAACCCATGTGGGTCGCGGATGCCCGTCCCGCGACATCCGCACAGGCTACGGACTCTCCGGTGCCCGTTCTTGTAGAGCCGGCGCGGGCCGCTCTCCGAGCGCCTTCACTTTCTCCACAACATCGATGCCGTAGATCTGCTTGATCTGCTCCAGGGTCCCCATCAGCTTCGCCGGCGAGTTTCCGCCGCCCGTCCCCGAATCGATCATCGTGATCTTATCGATTTTCGTATCCGCGATCGTGGCCGTGAGCGCTTCGATGATCGGCTGCAGCTTCTGCGACAGCATAACTTGGCGGGCATTCGGGCCGGCCTTCGTCCAGGCGTCGGCTAAAGTGCGAAGAGCGTCGGCGCGAGCTTGACCGTCAGCGATCACGGGCTGAGCCGCGGCCCGAGCTTGTGAGACTGCGGCTTCCGAGCGGGCTTTTGCGGGTTGGATTACGTCAGCCATCAGCCGCAGTCTTGTCTGCTCGATACGGGCTTTCTGAACTTCCAAATCCGCCTGAGCTTGCGCAACAAGCGCGGCGACTGCCGACTGTTCTTCGGCGACAACGGCCGCACGTCGCGTCGTCGCATCGGTCAGTCGACGCTGAGCGTCGGCCTTGGCGAGCTGAATCTGACCGTTTATCTGGGCCTCCACCTCGCGCTGAAGGTTTTCCGCTTCGCGAACCACGGAGTCCGATTTTGCCCGCGTTTCCGCGATTCGGGCCGTGCTGATCACTTCCGCGCTTCGCTTGCGTCCAATGGAGTCGAGGTAGTGAACGTCGTCGTGTACGTTTTGAATCTTCATCGTGTCGACGACCAAACCAAGCGCCGTCATGTCGCCTTCGACTTCATGCACCAGGCGCTCCGCGAAGAGAATCTTGTCCTCGTTGATCTGCTCCGGCGTCATGGTTGAAAGAATGCCGCGCAGGGAGCCTTCGAGGTTCGCCTTGGCGATATTCATCAACTCAGCGCGATTCCGGCCTAGAAACCGCTCGATGGCATTGTTCAGCACCGGTTCGTGGCCAGCTATCTTCACGTTGGCCACACCTTGCACAGTCAGGGGGATTCCGCCTTTGCTGTAGGCATTTGTAGCGGAAACGTCGATGACCATGTTGGTCAGGTCCATGCGGTCGACCCTCTCGAAGAAGGGAACGCGCAGGCTGGTACCTCCCTTCACGAGGCGGTAGCCGTAGGTTCGGTCGCCTTCTCGGCGTCGCTTGCCGGAGAAAATGAGAACTTCGTTCGGGGGGCAGTTGTAAAGCAATCCCCGAAGGCTCGCGAAGAGGATGATGACTCCGACGACGAGGGCGATAATCAGAATGGCAGGCATTTCTTGTGTCTTTCCTTGCTAAGTCGGGGCCGATTAGGCGTTGGTGCTTTTCTCGACATTGCGGCCGGAGATCGTGCCGGGAACGTCGATTCCCGTGGTTTGCCGAACACTTTCGAAGATTGCGTTGAGCATGCCCGGATAGGCGGAAATGTAGTTCGCGAGGGTCGTGCCATCGCCGTTGTCGATCAGGTTGATGTTGTCGACCTTGACCCGGGCGACTCCCTTTGCGGCCGTCGCCAGAATGTGCTCGATCTCCTGCATGACATAGAGGTTCATCGCGCCATCGCCGGCATCGGCCCAAGCTTGGGTCATGAGTTCGAGCGCTTGGCTGGCGGCCAAACCATTCTCGCGGATATGGGCGGCATCGCCCCGAGCGATGAAGCCTTGCGCTTCCCGGTTCGCTTCCGCGGGCAGGATCTGTTCGACTTGGAGTCGAAGGGTTTCCAGTTCGCCGCGAATCGCTTGGAGTTGCTGCTCGGCTTTGGCCCGCGCTTCTTTTGCGGCGGCGAGGGTTCGTTCTTCCTCGGATCGAACTTCGGATTCAAGCTCGGCCTGAATTTTACGGAACTCGTTCTTCATGCGGGCGATATTCGCTTCCGCGCTCGCCTTGGCCACGTTCGCTCGAGCTTGGTTATCGGCTTCAGCCAACTCCGCTTGGCGGCGGGCGTCGGATTCCGCGATCTCGGCATCCTTGACGACGTTCGCAATCGCTTCGCGACCGATAGAGTCTAGGTAGCGGGCCTCATCGCTTACGTGCTGAACTTTGAAAGTGTCCAGATGGATGCCCAGCTTGTTAAGGTCGAGCTCAGACTCGTTTGAGAGCTCTTCGGCGAACTTTAGCCGGTCTTCGTTAACCTGCTCCG
Source organism: Fimbriimonadaceae bacterium (assembly GCA_046598515.1). GTDB lineage: Bacteria > Armatimonadota > Fimbriimonadia > Fimbriimonadales > Fimbriimonadaceae > JANJUB01. Next base: position 9,216 of record JBKJIP010000242.1, read on the forward strand.
GCGTGAGCCGGGCGAGAACGCCTCGCAGGTGACCCTCCAGCGTTTCCTTGGCCACGCGGCGGATCTCATTGGGATCACGGCCCAAGAAGCGCTCAATCGCGTTACCGACGACATCGGGATCGCTGGAGATCTTCACGTTCGCAACTGCGTCCACGTTTAGCGGGATACCGCCCTGGGAATAAGCACCCCGGATAGAGATTGGAACCTCCATGACGTTGAGGCTCATCCGGTCCACCTTGTCGAAGATCGGCATTCGCCAGGCGGCTCCGCCGAAGACGGTGCGGAAACCCCGGGCTCGCCCGTCGACCCCTTTGTGCTTACGGCCAGAGATGACTAGCACTTGGTTCGGCGGGCAAATCTGCAGGAGCGACCTTAGGAAGGCCAGAAACCCGATCAGGGCGAAGAGAATGACGACGCCGAAGACCACGGCCAAGACTGGATTGTCGGTAAAAAGGTTCATGGAAGTTCCTCGAGAATGTCCGCTCGCGGGATGACGCGGAGCCGGTCGTTTTCAACCGCAACGATGACAACGGATTCGCCGGACTCGATCGACCGGTTGTCGTTGGAGAGAGCCAGAAAATCGATAGAGTCGCCTCGGAGGTTGACTCGGACTTTGCCTTCGGAAAGCCCGTGCACGGGAACCGTAACTTTGCCTTCAACGCCAAGCAGGTCTTGCGTGCGCGTGCTGGAGTCCGATGACATTCGACGGGCGACGTTCATCAGGGTCGTGGCCATGGTTCCCATTAGAAGCGCAGCTCCTATGGCCCAGCCGAGAGTAGCGCCGAAAGACGTGTTCGTTAAGGCGGTTAAGCCCCAACCGACGCCCCCGAACAGGGCAAAGCCATAAGTCCAAAACCGGAGGCTGAGGAAGGGAAGCCACGACAGAAGTTCGTTGCCGCCCCCGTGATCCGCGCCGTCGTGATCATGGGAAACATCTTGGTCGACGGAGTGGTCGACGCCGTGTCCGCCGGAGAAGTCGGAATCGTGATCGTGCCCGACGAAGGCGGAAAGTAAAAGAAGGCCCCCTCCGATGATGGTCGACAATATGTAGACCGTTAGCATGATTTCACTAGCTTACGCGATCCCCGGCATGAAGGTTGCGACATACTCTTAGCGATGCTAACCGTGGGGGTTGCCCATGAGGTCGCGAGTCAGTTCGCGATTCCGACTAATTTCACTCTGACGCCCTTTGCGGGCCGAGGCAATATTAACCTCGATACGTTTTTGGTCGAGTGCACGGAAGGGAGCTACCTTCTCCAGCGCATCAACACCGATGTCTTCGGCATGCCCGAGCGGGTGATGGCCGGCATGATCGCCACGCTCGAGGCTCAAACCCAAGCCGTTCGTGATGGTCACGGCGAGGGCTGGGTTGTTCCCGAACTTGTGCCTCTTGCCGAGGGCGGCTACGCCAATCGGCGGCCGGACGGATCGGTCTGGCGGATGATGCGCTTCATCCCGGATACGAAGTCTTACAAGAGTTTGGGCGATGTCCCTGCCGAGCACCAGCTACGCGCAGCGCGGGAGATGGGTCGCGGCATGGCGATCTACCTCGACCTGACTTCCTCGATCGATGCCAGCGTTTTGAAGCCGGCCCTGCCCGGATATCGCGACACCCGCCTTTACTTCCGCCAGCTCCATTCGGCATTGGAAGGGGCGCGGGAAATCGACGAGGTCGAGCATCGTCTTCCTACTGACGAAGAGGTGCGTCGCTGCACTGAACGGCACTTCCTCTGCGCGATCGACGAGGAAGAGCGATTGGCCCGCCGGCACGATCCCGAACTACAGCCTTTCATCGACTTCGCGCTTTCCCATGAGCCGATGGCATTGCGTTTGCAGGAGATGCGCGAGCGCGGCGAGATCCGCCTGGTCGCCATCCATGGCGACACGAAGATCGAAAACTTTCTGTTCTGCCAAGAGACCGGCGACATTCGATCCTTGGTCGACCTTGACACCGTCATGCCTCACTCATGGCTGGCCGATTGGGGCGACATGCTCCGGTCACTGACCAATCTGGCGGGTGAGAAGGAGAGAGATCTATCGAAGGTGCAGGTCAACCGAGAGGTCTACGATGCCGTCACCGAAGGATTTTTGGCGGCATCGAAGTCGGCGACCCCGGAAGAGATCGAGCTCATGCCGGTGGCAGTCCGTGTGATCGCGTTGGAACTCGGAGTGCGCTTCCTGGCCGACTATCTGCGCGGCGACACCTACTTCCAGTTGGGCTCGGACGATCCTCGCGACCTAAACAAGGTCCGCGCCATGGTTCAACTGCGCTTGGCAGAACTCCTGTAGACCGGGTTGGCCGCGTACCCCGGCTAGGCCTACGACAAGCCCAACTCCGCCGCCACTCTTTCCAACGCCTCCAATCGCGGCTCCAGAGGGACACCGACCGTGCGCGTCTCGTGCTCCATTCGAAGATACTCCCGTGCACCCTCCAAATCCCGCGTGACCGCGAGCGCTCGCTTGGAATTCTTCTGCGATTCCTGCACGAGGGCTCGGGCATTCATCAGCCAAGACCCGATGAACAGGCCGATACAAGCGACACCCGCCCCAATCTTCCAGGGCGCGGGACCGACGTAGTTCCAAAAGAAGAATCCGACGATCGGCACGGCGAAGACCCATGCCAAGAAGTCCATCCGTTTGGCGCTTGATGCCATAAGCATCGTATTCAGCGCAAGGAGACACGTGATGTAACCTAGCGCTCCGGGAGTCAGCCGACCCAGAGCATCCGTCCGAATAGCCAATTGCCGCTCCATGGTTCGGCCCCGCCTTTCGAGCCGGCGCTGGGCGGCGTTTGGCGGAGTGAAAGCGATGGGAAATCCCCCCATCGTCTCTTCGGCCAATGTCACTTTCATGCGAAGCCCGCCCGTCTTTACCGAGATCTCGTCAACGACCGCCTGTGCCTCCTCCAGAGTCATGCCGAGAGTATTGACGATTTTGGATTTGGATCACACAGCAGACCAATCGTCCCATTTTCACGTCTCGCCATCACAATCCACTTCAGCTTTCTGAGTCTGAAACCTAAATGGGGACCGGGATACCAGTTAAGAACCCGTCCGAAACAGCCGAAAACTCCCTTGGCGAATGAGCAAACTGCCTATCCATTTCGAATCGAGTGAGAACCGCCGCCGCATTGCGCAGGCGCACTTAAAGCTGTGTCCGGTGTGTGACTCTCTGAACGCCTTGTCGAACGACGAGTGCTTCCTTTGTTCCTGGCACGGCCAGTTCGACCACGATGCCCATCGCATCGAAGAGTCCCTCGTCCGCTTGCTCATCTCCTGTCCCGAGCTCGAGCTAGGGTAGAACCGCCATATGGCGAAACCTACTCGTCGCGAGCTGCTACAGCTCGCCGCTCTCGGCGCCGCTGGCGCTGTTGCCGGAGTCGCATCCGCGCAGGAAGTCAAGAAGCCGGATCTGGCCGTCTACGAAGCCAACTTGGCCAAGCCGCTCGATGCGGTGGCCAAGGAAAAGCTGGCGGCGGCCGTAGAGTATGCGGCCTCCATCCGGAAGGCCCGGATGGAGCACAAACTTCCGGAGAACAGCGAGCCGTGCGTTCGGTACGTGCCCGCCGGGAGCGAGAAGTGAATCCCTTTCAGAGCATCGCTGAGCTATCGAAGGCGATCAAGAGCAAGCAGGTCTCGTCCGTCGAACTGACCGAGATGTATCTCGGCCGTTTGGAAACCCTCGGCAAGGCGCACAACGCGGTTGCCGAGCTCACGCGCGATCACGCCCTCCGACAGGCTCGGGCCGCCGATGCGGCGACGCCCAACCATCCTCTCCATGGCATCCCCTTCGGGGCGAAGGACCTCTTGGCCACCAAGGGTATCCCCACCCGCTGGGGTTCGCCGGGTCACCACGATCAAGTCTTCGATCACGACGCCACCCCTATCTCCAAGCTCTATGAAAAGGGCGCGGTGCTGGTTGCCAAGCTCGCGATGATCGAGCTAGCGGGGGGAGGAAACTACAATGTCGCCCATGCCAGCGCGACGGGCGCGTGCCTTTCCGCCTGGGACAGAAAACGTTGGGCAGGCGGTTCCTCCAGCGGCTCCGGCGCGGCCACCGCCCTCGGCTGCGTGCCCTATTCGCTGGGAAGCGAAACCAGCGGCTCGATTACTTGCCCAAGTGCATTCAATGGCTTGACCGGCTTCCGGCCCACCTACGGGCGCGTGAGCCGCCATGGCGCCATGGCTCTTTGCTGGACCTTGGACAAGATTGGCCCGATGTGCCGATCCGCCGAGGACTGCCGAGTGGTCCTAGAAGCTATCGCGGGCTATGACCCGAAAGACCCCACCACGCTCCGTGAGCGGCTGAATCTGGGGCGCAGGAACGACAAACCCAAGATCGGGCTGTTCAAAGAGGATTTCAAGGGGAACAAGGCGGAGGCTTGCGAGAAGGGTTATCAAGAAGTTCTTCGGATCTTCAAAAAGCTGGGCTACGAAACGGTCGAAGTCGAGTATCCGAAGATGCCCTATGACGTGGCTGTTCAAATCATCGTCGACTGCGAAGGTGCGAGCGCACACGAGAATTTCATCCGTGGTGAGCGCTTCCAAATGCTCGCCGACGTTCATCAGGTCGCCGGATTTACGACGGCTTTGGAGACCCGGGCCGTCGACTACCTCTGGGCCATGCGGCTGCGAACTGAGGCCCTCAAGGCGAACGCGATTTGGGACAAATGCGACGCCGTCTTTCTCCCGGTTTTCTATCATCCGGGCCCGCCCGTCGATCAGTCGTTCGACAAGACGTGGGTGAATATGGGCGGCGACGGCGGGCCTTCTAATCTGCTCGGCTGGCCCAGCATGGCCTTCCCAATGGCCTGGGAAGATGGCTCGCCGATCGGCGGCCAAATCATGGCGCCGTGCATGCGCGAGGACCGATGCTATCAGGTTGTTGCGGCGATTCAGCGAGAGTCGGATTGGCACATTAAACACCCGGTCACCTAAGGTTGCACGATATGGATCGAGTGCTTCCCGCGCTTGCCGCCAACCATCTCACCGTGATGAAGCGCGAGACCGCGTAGCCTCTATTTCGGTCCTGCGTCGGGGTGAGAATCGGAGTCGTCCCTGGCCGCAAACGCCTTAACGGTCATGGACTCTTAGCAATCAGTACAATTCAGAAATGGCCTTCAATAAGAAAACCGTCCGCGATATCGACATCGAGGGCAAGCGTGTTCTCGTCCGCTGCGATTTCAACGTGCCGCTGAAAGACGGCGAAATCACGGATGATCGGCGAATCACGGAGGCTATTCCGACGATCGAGTTCCTACTGGATCACGGCGCGAAGGTCATCCTCTGCAGCCATTTAGGACGTCCGAAGGGCGTCACTGCGGAGTTCTCGCTCGCCCCCGTAGCCAAGCGCCTGAGCGAGCTCCTGGAGCAGGAAGTGCCCCTACTGCCCGACTGCGTTGGCCCGGAGGTCGAAGCGGCTTGCGGGAAGCTCGAGTATCACGAGGCGGTCCTTTTGGAGAACGTCCGGTTCCACCCCGAGGAGGAAGCCAACGACCCCGCTTTTGCCCAGCAGCTTGCCGGTCTGGCCGATGTGTACTGCAACGATGCGTTCGGCACCGCTCACCGCGCCCATGCCTCCACCGAGGGGGTCGCCCACATCCTGCCCGGCGTCGCCGGCTTCCTAATCGAGAAAGAGATCCGCTTCCTCGGGCATGCCGTGGATGAGCCCAAGCGACCTTTCGTCGCCATCCTCGGCGGGGCCAAGGTCAAGGACAAGATCGCCGTCATCGATTCGCTTTTGCCGAAGGTTGACAAACTGATCATCGGGGGTGGAATGGCGTTTACGTTTCTGAAAGCTAAAGGCTATGAAATCGGCAAATCCCTCTTCGATGAGTCCAACTTCGAGTTCGCCAAAGAGGTGCTCGCCGAGCATGGCGACAAGATCGTTCTGCCCGTAGACGTGGTCGCTACATCTGAACTTACCGAGACTGCCGCGACAACCATCGTCTCCGCGGATAAGCTCCCCGCCGATCAGCTCGGTGCCGATATCGGGCCCGAGACGATTGCGGACTTCCGAGAGGTGATCTTGACAGCGGGAACAGTTGTCTGGAACGGGCCCATGGGCGTCTTCGAGATGGCCCCGTTCCAAGCCGGGACAAAGGGCGTCGCTCAAGCTCTGGCCGATTCGCACGCCGAGACGATCGTCGGCGGCGGAGACTCCGCGGCCGCGATCGAAGAGTTCGGCTTCGCGGACAAGGTCACCCACGTCTCCACCGGCGGCGGCGCGTCGCTGGAGTTTTTGGAAGGGAAGGCATTGCCGGGGATCGCCGCTTTACAGGATCGCTAATATAGAGTGCGGTGCTCCCGCACCGCTTTTCTGCGCCGTGAGCGGCGCTGCGGGCTGGGGACTAGTTACTAAGCATCGCAGCGAAGCGCGCTTCGCAGTCAAAGCGGTGCGGGAGCACCGCACTCTAAAGAGTCGAACCACCCCCTTCAAACGTAGAATAGACGGACCCCACATGGATCAGCTCGATCAGAGAAAACAGACCATCCTGCGCGCCGTCATTTTAGAATACGTGCGCGGCGCGGAACCTATTGGCAGCGAAATGCTCGCGGCCAAGTACGAGCTTGGCGTCAAGGGTGCCACGATCCGCAACGAACTGTCCGATCTCGCCGAGATGGGCTACCTAGAGCAGCCCCACACTTCCGCGGGGCGCATCCCCAGCGATCGGGGTTATCGTTACTTCGTCGACCGGCTAATCGTCACCGGCGACCCCGCCACGGAGAGCAAAAACAAAGTTAAAGGCGCGGCGGAGGAAGGCGATGCCCTGCAGGACCTTCTGACGGAGACCACCCGCGTCCTGAGCCGCCTAACCCACCAACTCACGGCCGCCACCATCGTCAAAAACCAAAACTTGACAATCAAGAGCATCGTGGCGAGTGCCCTTGGCCCCAAGCAAGCCATCGTCGTCGTCGTCCTCAGCAATGGCCACGTCGAGAACCGGATGGTGGAAGTCCCGGCGGAGCTCACCCTGGTCGAACTCGGCCAAGTGAACGAGTGGCTGACGCAAAAGCTGATCGGTCAAAGCTTGCGTGCGGCCACGCGAATCAAAGCTTCGTTGAACGATGAACGTGGGTCGAAGCTCTTGAGCATCGTCTTTACGGCTCTGAAGTCGATCTCCAAAGAAGTCAACCGTGTCAGCGTCACCACCCAGGGGGAAGAGTTCCTCTTCGGCCAGCCCGAGTTCAACAAAGACACTCAAGCTCTCGCCGAGATGCTCGACTCCCTCAAAGAGAGTGAACTGCTGGCCGACGCGATTCAGACCCCCAGCGATCAGCCACAGCTAGTAACAATAGGCAAGGAACACCGCTATCCCCAACTCCAAAAACTTTCGCTGATCCGGCAGAGCTTCTTCGTGGGAGAAAACGAGGCAGGCGTGATCGCGATAATTGGCCCGACCCGCATGGCCTACGAGCAGGGAATCCCTCTCGTCAGTTTCACCGCCAAAGCCCTCAGCGACTCGCTTACACGTTTCCTGGGCTGATAGCGCGTTGACGCAAGGCGTGATCGACCAAGACCAGCGCAACCATCGCTTCCACCATCGGCACCGCTCGCGGAAGCACGCACGGGTCGTGTCGGCCACGTCCCTTGATGGTCGTCGACTCCAACTCCGTAGTCACCGTTTCTTGGTCATGAAGGACGGTTGCCGTAGGCTTGAAAGCGGCACGCATCACAATGGCTTCGCCATTCGAAATCCCGCCCTGAATCCCGCCGCTGAAGTTCGTTCTCGTCCGGGCGCGACCGTCTTCGGGAAAGAACGGATCGTTGTGCTCCAACCCCGTGAGGTACGTGCCCGCAAAGCCGCTGCCGACCTCGAAGCCCTTACAAGCGGGGAGGGACATGATCGCCTTCGCGAGGTCTGCCTCGAGCTTGTCAAAGACAGGCTCGCCCCATCCCGCGGGAACGCCCCGGGCCACGCATCCAACGGTTCCGCCCACGGAGTTGCCCCCTTTTCGGATTTCTTCCACGAGCGTGATCATTCGTTCCGCCGCAGCGGGATCCGGGCAACGGATGATGTTGCTTTCGACCTCATCCATGGTGACCCTGAGAGGATCGATGGCTCCCTCGATGCCCTGAACTCGTTCAACCCAGCCGATGATTTCGACTCCGAACTGGGCCAAAACCTTCTTGGCGATGGCTCCGGCGGCGACGCGACCGATCGTCTCCCGCGCCGAAGCGCGGCCACCGCCCGACCAAGCGCGAATCCCGTACTTGGCTTCGTAAGTGAAGTCCGCATGGCTGGGCCGATACTTGGTCTTGAGCTCATCGTAGTCCCGAGATCGAGCGTCCTCATTTCGCACGAGCATCGCGATCGGCGTGCCGAGGGTTTGACCCTCGAAGACCCCACTCAAAATTTCGACCGTGTCGGACTCTTTGCGCTGGGTGACGATCTTGGATTGACCTGGCCGACGGCGGTCGAGTTCAACCTGAATATCGGCTTCGCTAAGACAGATTCTAGGGGGACACCCATCAACCACCACCCCCACCCCTCCGCCATGGGATTCGCCCCAAGTGGTGATACGGAAAAGGGTGCCGAAGGAACTTGACATGCCGATAGATGTTAGCACTCCCCCTTGCCCCGAGTAGGGGAGAGGGGGCCGAGGGGTGAGGGGCTGAGCTTAGAGTTGCCGACGGGTTTGTAGCGTGTTCCAAGGGCTCGCTCTCAATGCAGTCCAAGGCAAACAATGAGCCCCGGCCAAAGGCCGGGGCTCCAAAAAGGGGATCAACTTATCAGTCTGTGCGAATTTTCTGGTTGACAGATTTCTCGGCGTCTTTGCGCACATCAACTGTATCTTCCTTCGTGCCGGCGTTGGTGCTGGCTTCCTTTTGTCGGCGGTTCACATCCTTGTTGTCGTGCGTCTGTTTCGGTTTATTCGGCATCTAAATTCTCCATTTGGCGTCTCGCAGAATGAACTGCGGCCTATGTTCTTCAACGATTGACTGTGTATGAAGTCCATAAAGGCCTTAGAGTAATGCATGGAGGGCAGGGATGCATCGTGCCCTGCTTGCCCCCAATTTCCAACAAAAACAGATTCAGGGCACGCAGAGCTTGGGTAAAGTGGCCACCCCGGCCTACATTGTTCCGGGTACAACTTTGCTCCCATGCTAGACCGTAATCTCATCCGAACGCAGCCCGATTTCGTCAAGGCGCAAGCCGCGCGAAAGGGCATTTCCGCGCCCATCGATGAGATCGTCGACGCCGACTTGCGCTTCCGCGCAATGAAGGGGAAACTGGACGACTTACGCGCCGAGCAGAACCGCGTGAGCAAAGAAATCGGCATGCTCATGGGCCAAGGGAAGCGAGACGAGGCGGAAATCGCCAAGACGAAGGTCGGCGGCATGAAGGCCGAGATTCAGCAGGGCGAGCAGGAAGAGCGCGAGATCGAAGAACTGCTTCGCCGCCTCGAACTGGATGTGCCCAATCTGCCGCACGAGTCCGTGCCGGATGGCAGAAGCGCCGAAGAGAACGCTTTCGTGCGTGAGTGGGGCGATCGACCGGCGGTCGAAAAGCCGGAGGCGCACTGGGATATCGGCGCGCGACTGGGTCTCTTCGACCAGGAACGGGCCTCTAAGATCAGCGGAAGCGGCTTCGCGCTTTACACCGGCTGGGGAGCGCGCCTACAGCGTGCGCTCTTCAGTTTCATGATCGACCATCAAACCCTGCGCAACGGGTACCGCGAGATTTACCCGCCGTACATCGTTAATCGGGCGTCGCTCATCGGAACGGGCCAACTCCCGAAGTTTGAAGAAGACCTCTTCAAGGTAGACGAAGACCTCTATCTGATCCCCACCGCCGAAGTGCCGATCACGAACATCTATCGCGACGAGATCTTGGATGCCGACCAACTCACGATGAAGATGGCCGGCTTCAGCGGCTGTTTCCGAAAGGAAGCCGGGGCCGCGGGCAAGGACACGCGTGGCATCCAGAGGATGCACATGTTCGACAAGGTCGAACTGGTGAAGCTGACCAAACCTGAGGATTCTTACGACGAGCTGGAGTTGCTCGTCAAAGATGCCGAGTCGGTGCTGCAGGCTCTCGGTCTGCACTACCGTGTCGTGCTCCTCTGCACGGGCGATATGAGCTTCGGCAATGCGAAGTGCTACGACCTTGAGATTTGGGCGCCCGGCGTCGATAAGTATCTCGAAATCTCAAGCTGCTCCAACTTCGAAGCCTTCCAAGCTCGACGCGCGAACATTCGGTTCCGAAGGGCGCAAGGAGAAAAGCCTGAGCACGTTCACATCCTGAACGGCTCCGGAGTTGCCACCCCCCGTCTCTTCGCCGCAATCCTCGAGCAGGGCTTGCAGCCCGATGGCAGCGTGGTTCTGCCGGAGGTTTTGCGGCCTTATGTGGGAACGGATCGGTTGGCCTAAGTTGCCTGGGGGAAGGAAACTTCCCCCAATACGTTGTGGGTCGCGGATGCCCGTCCCGCGACATCTCGCGGCTAGTTAGAAACCCTGAGCGCCGTGATCGTCGTTCCATTCAGCAATCCATTCACGCGAACCAAATCTCCCGCTCCAACGGCGGCGAAGAACGCCGCTTGATTGACGGTGGCCCCGTTCAGCGTGTAAACCGTGCTTCCGCCAATATCGGCGGTCAGGTTATCGCCGATGTGCATGCTCAAGCCGCTCCACTGAGTTGTGCTGAAAGTAAATGCCCCGCCGGCGACGGCGATGATTGAACCGTGAATTTCTACTTCATTCAAGCTGGCATCTGTGTCGAGCTTGGCCGAAATCGCGTCGAAGACACCGCCGCTCGACGACCCTTCAATCGTCACGCCGGCCGCATTTTCGACTTGCGCGTAAAACTCGGCCATGGTGATGGTCGCGCCGGTATCGGAGAGGAACTTTGTGAGGCCGTTCGTGGCAATCGTGTAGCTCGTTCGCGTGGGAGTAAAGCCCTCGGCGCGGGCAACGGTCAAAGCAAAGGTTCCCGCGCCTTCGTTCGCGGTCGTGCAGTCGCCCGTAAGCTCATCGGCATTGTTGCCCCCCAGGTTCTCCAACTTCACGCTGGAGGCGACGAGGGTCCCTCCGATGCCGATAGCGGTCACTTCTACGCCGCCGGTGTTGGCGAGCGTCGGGTTTTGGGCACCGGACTCATTGTAGACGCGGGTCTTGTTGTTGACGACGATCTTGAGATCGGCTCGTCCGGGTCGCGTAAGCGTAAAAGTGTAGTCGGGAGACGTTCCCGCAAGGGCGGTAACCGTTCCCCGAACGGACATTTGCTCATGACGGGTTTGGGAGCTGATGCCGTTGCCGTCGCCCAGTTTGATGCTGCCGCGGATCTTGCCCGACCCCTCTACCGTCCAGGCGGCGAGATCGAAATCGATCGGAAGGGCAGCTCCGGCGTTGACGCTAAAGCCGAGCATGCTGTAGCGCAGGGTTGTCTTCCCAGCATCGTTGAAGAGATCGGAGAACTCCTTGGCTTGACCGGCGCTCGCCCCGGCGGGAACGATCACGAGGTCCTTTCCGACGGTAACCGCAAGCTCGGAGTAGATCGCGGATTCGACTTGAGCGGTGTCCAGGAACTCGTATCGCTGGCCAGAAGCGTCCCTCAGCGTCTTCAGGTTGATAACCCGACCATTGGGATCGTCGAAAAGGACGGCCGGTGTGGGACCATTGAGCACGGCTCGATAGATCGTGACCCAAACGTGATCGTAGTCATCTCGGAAGCTGTCCGTGACGTATGTGTCGATCTTTTGCGGTCCAAAAATGTTCGGATTCCCGCCTCCCCCTCCGCATCCGGAAAGGGCCATGGAGGCAACAGCAAGTAAGGCGAGAAAACGCTTCATGTAAGTTTGATCATACGTCAAGCAGCGACCTCGCGGTTACGCGCGTAAAAGCTGTTCCCGCCAATCCGCCCACCGGTGGCTGCGACGACCAGTTTCAGACTTAGTCCTGCGTTCCGGGCCATTTTGAGCGAATGGCCCACCGATTCAAAGAAATGGCCCTTCCCCATATATTGGAAAAGGGCCATGTTGAGACGGAGGGTTTACTTCCGTCGGCGACGAAGGAGCGCAGCCACGCCCAAGCCGAGAACGGCCATCGAAGCAGGCTCCGGAACCGGGTTAGCGCCGATGCCAAGGCTCAGATCTTCCGCAATCGCGGTCACGCCGTTGGTGGAGATGTCGTATTGGAAAGCACCGCCATTGTTGATAGGCGAACCGATTCCGTTGACACCGACGGTGGTACCGACGGCACCAAGGCTCGTGTTGGCGTTGTTGGTTACCACGGCGACGCCAAGGTGATACGTGTTGCCATTGACCAAACTCGTTGAGGCGATGCTGGCATTCATGTTGTAGACATTGAAGCCGAATGCGGTCGATAGGAACGTGTAAGAAGCCGTTGAGGTGCCGCTAGCGATAAGGGTTCCCAGCGTTCCCGTTCCGGCCGTCATTCCCTGCCGAATTTCCCAGTCAATCTGCGTATCGGCCAAGTCGCCCACGAAAATCGAACCGAAAATGTTATCCGCGTTTGAAGCGCTATTCCAAGTGAAGTCGTCGTATGCCATGCCTTGGAAGCCAAAAAGGTTCGGGCCATGGCTCGAAATGTAGCCGTTTGTACCGTCGAAGTCGCCGCCATACCAAACAGGAACGGCTTGCGAAGCTGCCGCGACGCCCATCAAACCGGCAATTAGAATTAGTTTTCTATTCATTAAAAGGAAATCTCCAAAATGTGCACAGAGTTAACATGCACCGGGAGAGCATACAGCAACTATTCGGCCATTCTGCAAAGCTCAGCATTAACCTGGAGATTATCTTGATAACCTAGTAAATTTACATCATCAATCTCGCCCATAAGATATCCTGAAGGCTATCCAAGCTCGGCGTCCACAATACGCGCGGGGTACCTTCTTTATTGGATCTAGTTCCGGGTAGTTAGAAATCGCCTAAGCGAAGCTTTCGTCTTCGGGTCGTAAAAGAAGTCCGTATGCTTGACGCAGTCGCAGTCTGCACTCGGTCCCCAAACCGAGTTCTGCTCCAACTTCAACAACCTGTCCACCTTCGAATAGATGTCCTGCTCTCGCGAGGTCAGGTCACGGTCGATGATCTTGCGCTGGGCCAGGAGAGGGAAGCGCTGCATGCCAAGAACCATCGTATCGTGGCGCTCTTCGAGATGGTTCGAAACTAAGTACAGCACGGAGCCGGGAAAGAGCCGGTTGACGCCACTAATGTTCAGATAATGACTCATCAGGTCCTTGCGCTCGGTAGTGTCTGAAAGCCCGTAGAGTCGGAATGAGTCCACGTACTTTCCAAAAACATAAGATCGCAAACTCACAAACTCGTAGGTACATGCCGGCGCAACCAGGACGAGATCGAACTTTCGATTCTGGAAGCGGGGATAACGGGCGGCGAGCAGTTCGAACATGTGTCCGATGAGGAATGACCCCGCGCTGTGGGCCACCAGCACGACGCGAGTGTCGGGGTTCTTCTGCAAGTAGGGCAGAAACGAGTCCAAGAATGACGGAATCGCCGCATCTCGGATGCGGGGATCGCAAGTGAGTTCCGCATAGCGCTTGATCTGCCGCCACCCGGAACGCATGGGCAAAATAAGAGGCTTCAGGCCGACATTATTGCCGCCTAAAATCGGGACGGGAAAGGGTCCCTCTTTCTCACCGAGGGCAGGCGAGGACTTGAAGATACGCGCACCCCAGCTCTTCCAATCCGCGGGAGGCGGCGCCGTCGCATAGGCAGCGCCGGACTCCCAGATGAAGTGAACCGGATAGGCGGCGTCCTTGTACAGTCCGGCGCCGAGTTGCTGGGCATCGATCATTCCCGTTTCGGAGTCTACGAGACCACCGTGAAAGTGAAGAACAATCGTTTTTGGCTGGGCGGCCTCAAGCGACTTGACCACCTGCGCCGGGCTGCGCATCCAAGGTTCTTTTCGCTGCACCGTGCCCGCAATCGAGAAGATGCAGTGCTGCCGAGCGTAATCAGTGACCTGAAGAGGCAACGAGGCAGCGAGCAGGGCGGCGATTAAGGGCATCGTCTCATGATGATGAACGATGGCGAAGCCTGTTCTAGTGTCAGCCTAGTCTCAATTTCCTAGAGCGCCAGTCTAAATTCCGGATTTTGACTTCTTCGAAATTCGCCTGGCGAAACGGCGACGCTGCCGTCGTCATCGGCCCCGCAACCAGTCAAAAGGCCGGAGATAAGGGCAAGGCAAAGTAAAAAGCACGAGTCATGACATCCATTGTAGCGAGGCCTCCATAGGAGCCCATTAGCCCAAGGGAACTCATTCAGGGGATCTCGTGCCCGGGGGTGCCAACACCCCCAAATTCACTCTTTGCATCTCACGAGACATCGAGGACAG
>JBKJIP010000245.1:0-4580 GCA_046598515.1 Fimbriimonadaceae bacterium
CCTCACCCGGAAAGAGCGAACACATCTCCGCAAACACCTCCTCCGATCCCGCCGGGATGGTGAGCCATTCGTGGACGAGGGCGGTTTTCATCTTGCTAGTGAATGGTGAGTGCGGGAGTGAATGGTGAATGGTGAATGGGCGGACGGGAATCTGAGGCTTTCAACCTAAATTTGTTGAAGAGCCCTATCCAGATCGGGTCCAGCCGAACATAGGGTGGATAGCCTAGCTTCGCCTATTCACTATTCACCATTCACCCAGCACAGTTGAAGCTTACTTCGCTCCGCGCCCAGTAAAAATCGCCCCGATGGTCTTGAAGATGATGTACAGGTCGAATCGCAAGCCGGCTTTGGCGAAATACTCTTTGTCTAGCGCCACTCGCTCGGCGTAGGTGGTGGCGGAACGGCCGCCGCATTGCCAGAGGCCGGTGCAGCCGGGGCGCATGGCCATGTACATGTCCTGATCCTCACCGTACTTCTCCATCTCGGGAACGACGATGGGTCGGGGGCCGACGAGGGACATATCGCCTTTGAGTACATTGATGAACTGCGGGAGTTCGTCGAGGCTGGTCTTGCGGAGAAACTTGCCGACCTTGGAAATCCGGGGGTCGTTCTCAATCTTGAAGTTGCGGCGATACTCTTCCATGAGGTCCGGCCGAGACTTGAGAATCTCCTCGGCGTTGCGCACCATCGTGCGGAACTTGTAGATCGGGAAGAGCTTGCCCCGGTATCCGACGCGGACTTGCTTGAAGGTGACCGGGAAGCCGGAACTGAAGGCGACCAGGATCGAAACGATCAGGAAGACGGGCAGAAGCAGGATCAAAGCGAGCAGGGCCGCGATGAAGTCGAACCATCGCTTCACCACGTGATAGTGATGGCGATGATAGCGTTTTGAACTCGGAAGTTCGCGCTCAGACCCAAGAGGGGAATCCGCCACGAGTTTGAGTTTTTCCTCGAGTCCGATCATAACAAAAGACGCTCCACTGCGTCAAAACCAAAGCAATTTTCGGTCCAAACAACGGCCGACCTCAGTATAGACGTCGGTCCCAATTACTTGGTTCGTCTCTGTTTGACTGTTCGTGCCTGTGATATGATCCATTAACACATGTGCGGAATTGCAGGATATTTAGGGCCACGGAAGGCCGTTGAAGTCGTTTTTGACCAGCTCAAGCGGCTTGAGTATCGGGGATACGACAGCGCGGGCATTGCCTACCCCGTCGGAGACGAAATCCTCGTCCTTAAAAAAGCTGGCAAACTTACTGAGCTTGGCAAGCTCCTCGTAGACGCCGAAACCGACGTTCGCACGGCCATGGGCCACAGCCGCTGGGCCACTCATGGAGCGCCGACGGACACCAACGCTCACCCCCATTTCGACCAGTTCGAAGAAATCTCGATTATCCATAACGGCATCATCGAGAACTATCTGGAGCTTAGGGCGGAGCTGCTGGCGAAGGGACACGATTTCAAGTCCCAAACCGATACCGAGGTCGCCGCCCACGTCATCGGGGACGAATTCAGCAAGGGCGTGCCTCTGGAGGAGGCGGTTCGACTTGCCATCAAGCGACTTCGAGGCGCCTATGCCCTGGTCGTTATGGCCAAGCGCGAGCCAAATAAGCTCGTCGCCACCCGCAACTCGTCCCCGCTCGTTCTTGGCATCGGCAAGGGCGAGAATATGCTCGCTTCCGATATCACCGCTTTGATTCCTTTGACCCGCGAGGTTTGCGTCCTCGAAGAGGGCCAGATCGCGATCCTCACCGATCACTCCGTCAAGATCATGGATGGCGATGCCCGCGAGATTCCGCTCCGGGTGGAGTTGGTCGAATGGGACGTCGCCGCCGCCGAGCGCGGTGGCTATGAGCACTTCATGCTCAAAGAGATTCACGAGCAACCCGACGTCATTCGCCAGACCTTGGCTGGACGCATCGATGAGAAGAATCGGGTGATGTTCGAGCAGATCTTTAGCGACAACGTGTGGCACGAGATCGACCGCGTCAACATCATCGCCTGCGGCACGGCCTATCACGCCGGCCTCATGGGCAAGTATCTCTTTGAGAAGCTGCTCCGCCTTCCTTGCGACGTTTACTATTCGAGCGAGTTCCGCTATGGCGATCCCGTGCTCTCGCAGAAATCACTGGCGATCTTTATCAGTCAGTCGGGCGAAACGCTCGACTCTCTGGCCGCACTCAGGTTGTGCAAGGCGCGACGGATTCGAACGCTGGGCATCGTCAACGTCATGGGTTCGAGCATCGCTCGCGAATGCGATCGGACGATCTTTACGCAGGCCGGTCCGGAGATCAGCGTGGCGAGCACGAAGGCGTATACCGCGCAGGTGCTTGTTCTCACGTTGCTTGCTCTATATGTCGCTCAGGTCACCGAATCGCCCGGAATCCGGGTGCCCAGCTTTGTCAACGAGTTGAAGACCCTCGATGCAAAAGCCAAGTCTTGCGTCGAGCAAGAGGACTCGATCATCGAACTGGCGCACCTGGTGCGCAAAGCCCCGCTTTGTTTCTTCCTGGGCCGGGGCGCAGATGCCTACGTGGCTTTGGAAGGCGCCCTCAAGCTCAAAGAGATTGCCTACATCCCCACGCAGGAAATGCCGGCGGGCGAGATGAAGCACGGCCCCATCGCCCTCATTCAACCAGGCGTTGTAGCTATCTTCGGGGCGACGAACGACTCTGTTCTCGATAACTCCAGCATCCGGGAAAAGGTTATCTCGAACATGCAGGAGATCAAGGCCCGCGGCGGCACCGTCGCCGCGATTACCACCGAAGATGATCAGACAGTGGAGAAAGTGGCGGAGGTTACCATGCGCGTGCCGAAGTGCGAGCACGAGATTCTCACCGCGCTTCTGAGCGTGATCCCGCTTCAGTTGCTCGCCTATCACGTCGCGAGATTGAACGGGTGTGAGATCGATCAGCCTAGAAACCTCGCGAAATCGGTTACCGTCGAGTAAACAGACCCAAGGAAGGCGGGGATGCATCGTGCCCCGCATTTCGCGGTTGCTTTGCGTTGAATCTGGAGAGGGCGGCGGATGTATTGTGCCGCCGTTACCAAGACTTTAAGTTCAACTATGAGCTGCCCGCGGAGCACGATGCATCCCCGCGCTCCATGAAAGTTAAAAATTTAAACACCATGCAACAGCCTCCACCGAGCCGCGCATTACGACGACCATGAAACACCCCATCATCGCCCTTTCCCTCAGCCTCGTCCTCGTAGCTGGGTGCTCCTCAGCGGGCGGTTCAAAGACGACTGCGCTTGCCAAGCCGACCGATCTTCCGGCCGATTGGGTCTGGCATGAGATTCCGGAAGAGAAATGCGGCTTTGCCGTGCCCGCGGACTGGCAGGTGATCACGACGAAGGAAGCCGAAGAAAAGGGGCCGGTGGTCAATGGCACCGCCCACGATCTCATGCGGGGAATGTCCGTCAACGCCCTCATGATGAGCCTCGTCACCCGTGACCACGGCAAGGTTGCGATCGCCGCCGATCCTTATGCTGGCGCGGTCATGATCACGCACCGACAGGCAAACGAAGTCGTCGATCTAACCCGAGATGCCGCCCAAACCGCCTCCCAGCTCGCCTCTTCCACCATGAAGAGCGATACCGCGCCGACGGTGTCCAGTGTCAGCCTCCCCGCAGGAGCGGCCAAGTTGGTCACCGGCCAGCTCAGCGGTACCACCGTCGGTCAGCCCGATCTCAAGCTGAACGTCTACCACTACATCTTCGCGCACGGCGATCACCGGTACGACGTCCACATGATCAGCGCCCCCGTGAACGGCAGTCCCGAACCTGACTTGGAGCAGATCGCGAAGACGTTTCGGTTCGTCGCCCCGGCGAGCCCATAAACCGAATACAATTCGGGGAAGTGAAGTTCACCCAATTCGAGCTTGTCGAAGAGCCGGGCAAGCGACGTGCCGGCATGGCGTATGAAGGCAAATTCTATGAAACTGACGGCGCGAATGCGATCGGCGTCCACGACGCCATCGCCGTACGACTCCTGACACCCATCAATCGTCCATGGAGCGTTCGCTTCTTCGAACCGTTCTCTCTCGATTTCATCTATGCGAACCCGCATTCGATGTTCGGGCCGAATGAGGACCTCAAACTGGTGGTCGGCGTCGACAACGTCGTCGTTGTTCCCTGCCTCGCTTTCGTCATCGGCGGCGCGGGGGTCATGGTCGACCCACGGACGGCGGACGACATGGTGCTGGGCCTTACCCTTGTGAACAGTTACCGCACCTCTGAGCCGGGGGCAAGGGCGCTGGATCTGGGATTCTCGATCGGTCCCGTTATCACGACGCCCGACGAATTCGATGACTCGGTCACGGCCGACATGAAGGGGCGGCGATATCGCACCACGATCAAGACCCGGCACAACAGCATCGAGTCGGATCCGATCAGCCTGGCTGACCTTTCCTACAATCCCGCCGAAGTCGCGGCCTGGGCGAGCCTCACCAGCACCCTCCGGGAAGGCGATCTTTTCGCGATGGAGCTTTGCGACCCGATCCCCCTCGACCGAGGCGACGAATTCGCGACGGTCGGAGACAGACTTGGAGTCTTGACCAACCGGAGCGTCTAACACCGAG
>JBKJIP010000268.1:0-6717 GCA_046598515.1 Fimbriimonadaceae bacterium
GCGACGGCCTTTCGATCGGCGAATGCCGAGCCGACGGTGTCGTCTCCCGGGTTCTGCAGGTCATCGCGAAGGAAGTCGTCCAGGAACTCATCGAGGACTTGGATCTGTTTGATGTCCGGATAGATCGTGTTCTTCTCGGCCAGGAACAGAGCGTCACTGAGACCCCCTTCCACGGAGAACGCTCCGCTGAGGTCTTCCAAGTTCGTCAGGCGCTGATTCGTCTTCGTATTCGTTGCGACGATCGCGCCATGAAAGGCGGAATCGGGCTCGACATGAACCTGGTGCTTGGCGATCCACTTCGCGCGCTTTTTGATAAGCGTCTCGATGGGCTCGATGAACTTAAGGTGCGCGTGGCTTGTTCGCCCCATCGTGTCTTCGAAGGACAGCCGCACGTCGCCCGCCTTCTTCGGCCGCACGAAGCAGAAGCCACCGTCCTCATCCGAGTCCGGCTCAAGATGGGCTTCGGCATCCGTTCGAAATCTCGTTGGAGTGGCACCCGTGATTTCGACAGCAATGCCAACATCGGCCGGCGCGATTGCGGCGGTCAGGAGTTTGATCGCGGGGTGTTTTAGGGCGGCCAAAGTCGAGGCTGCTTGATCGAATTTATCGCGAAGAGTTGCAACGAAGCGGGTCTGGTAAGTGCGAGAATCTCCCGGCTCGAGGATCAAACTTGTATGCCCATTGAACCATTCCGGCCAGCCTTCGCGTTCGATCGACGCCCGGCTGTGAACGTACACCACGGGGATGCCCTCCCATCGGAAGGGCGTGTTAAGCGAAGAGCGGACGTGGGACATGAATTCCCACGACGTATCGTCACCGGGGAAGATCAGGAGCCCGGGAGGCTCGGAAGTCAGCCGCTGAGCGAGCAGATAGCTGGCCGCGCCTCCGATCGACTTGTGGACAACGACCCGGTCGTGCCAGACACTCTTTGACCGATCTCCCTTGCCAAGACCCTCATAGAGATTGTTCAGCGCAAATGGGAAGGCGAGTTCACCGATTTCGATGCTCTTGCGGCCCCGATTGGCCAAACGCACGTCCCAAGCGACGACCGGCACGGGCCCGGGAATCTCGTAGTACTTCCCGGTCGCTCGAATATCTTCGAGGAATGGTAGCTCGTATTCGAATTCGATGATGGAGCTTGGTTCGTCGCCGCCGAGAATCTCGGCTTCGGCATTTCGGCTAACGATCCAAGGTTCGTCTGGGTTCGTTCGGGCTCCGACGAGGATCGTGCCAGGAAGGTAATCCTCGCTGAATTCTTCGCCCAGCGACAGGGGCGAAAGGACGAATTGAAACTCCTCCCCTTCGTCGGGGAGATTTGGGTCAGAGGCCCATAGTTGCTGGATACGCCCCGCCGAGCCAAACTCGAGAGAAATGAGGGCTCCATTGAGTTCGGGACGGTCAAAGCCGAAGTCGTCCATGCGGAGCGTAGATTACAACAATTACCCAGGTTCGTTCGATTTGGCCAGGGTTCTCCCGATCTCGCCGACCAAATAGTAACTTCCCGTCACGACAACAATCTCGGCGGCACGCCCGGCAATCTCGATCGCCTCCTTCGCATCGGCGGCCACCGTGATCGAAACGTCCGGCATGATTC
This sequence comes from Fimbriimonadaceae bacterium, assembly GCA_046598515.1. Taxonomy (GTDB): domain Bacteria; phylum Armatimonadota; class Fimbriimonadia; order Fimbriimonadales; family Fimbriimonadaceae; genus JANJUB01. The sequence continues at coordinate 1,595 of JBKJIP010000268.1, forward strand.
CCCACAAAGTAGCCCCCATTGCCTCGGCGGGAGTCGCCCGATGGAAGTCGATTGGACAAACGACGATGGCCGCCACGACATCGGTCAGTTCGCGATAAAAAGGCTCCGGATCATGGCCCGCGACCATGTTCGTGATGAAGGTGAACTTTTGCCCGGGATACTCCGCTTGCAAAGTCTTGCGCAGAATCGCGGCCGCCTCGGCGTTGTGAGCACCGTCCAGAATCCAGGTCGGAGTGCCTTGTCGAACCTCGAACCGACCAGGCGCGCGAGTTTCCTCGATCGCGATGCGGGTGAGATCGACGTCGAGTCGCCCATGGATCGCCAGTTCCATCGCTCGAATGGCGAGAGCGGCATTGTGAAGCTGTTTCACGCCCCCGATGCCCGGTTCAATCCACTCGTATTCTTCGAGTGGGGTAACCACGGCATGACCGGTTTGGCCGTCCCATTCGCTGGATTTGACCCAAAAGTTGCGGCCGATCGTGCTGAGGATAGAGCCGACCCGGGAGCCTTGCTCGTCGACCTCAGTGGCGGCTTCTTTAGGGAGTTCGCCGATGACCATTGGCTGGCCCTTCATGATGCCGGCTTTCTCGTGGGCGATCTCTTTGATGGTGTGGCCGAGGATATTGACGTGGTCGAGCCCGATGCTGACGATCACGCCCGCCTCCGTCTTGACAACATTCGTCGCATCAAGCCGTCCCCCAAGCCCGACTTCTAGCGCAACGTATTGACAGGACATCTCTTGGAAGTAGCGGAACCCGATCGCGGTCTTGAACTCAAACTCCGTGATCCCGCCGAACTCCGTATCCGAGAGGGATTCGGCGATGGGCAGGAGCTCAGTCGCAATCCGAGCGAAGTCGTCTTCGGAAATCAAGTCATGCCCGAACTGAATCCGCTCGCGAGGCTCGTAGACGTAGGGGCTGTAGAAAGCGCCGGTCCGGTAGCCATGGGCCACCAATAGACTCTGCAGATAGGCGGTCACGGAGCCCTTGCCGTTGGTGCCCGCGACATGAATGTACTTCGGCGTCACGCCATCCATTCGAATGTCGCCTCGGCGGGCGAACTCGCTCATCCGGTCGAGCCCGAGTCGCCATCCACGAGGGGCAAGGGAAGCAATGTAAGCGAGGGCCTCGTGGTAAGTCATCCGCGAGGATCATTTTGAAGCATAAATTCGCTTGGGGTGAGGCTCATGGATTGAGGCCGCACCCAAGACGTGAATCATCAAAAATTTTAGGGCCGATCGCGAGGCTAAGGGGAGAGCGTGCCTGCATCACAGCCCATATATCTTTTGTACCACACTTGACTGGGAAAGTCAAGTGTTATTTGCGAGATAATCGCATTTCGACAGGTAAAAGTGGCGGAAACGGTTTATGGGGTTCCGTTTGATACCAGTAAGCCGTCGACGAATAGTCGTTCGAGAGTTTATTCGCGTGGCCGTGCTCAATCGTAACCCGAATCGACTTCTGAAAGCGAATCGGATCCTCGATGTGAAACCGGTACATCGAGTTCTTCCCAGACCACGGCCAATCTGAGTTGCCAGAGTAGACGGTGAGCCCGTGATAGGGGGCGCAGTACTCCGTCCGCGGGCAGAACGCCATGTTGAAGTAGTCCTCGGTGCCGGTGCCGTGCAATCCCGGGGGCCACGCCTCACCATCGATGAAAATCATGTCGTCGCCTTCGCCATACCAGTCGTTGCCCTGCTTTTCGAAGACATCGATGTTCAGGTTGCAGCCGACGTAGACACCGGATCCTTCGGCTTCGAGCAGGACATAGTTGTCGTCGCCTGAAACATTGGGCTTTCGGCTCCAGATATCCCAAATGTTCTCGTTATCGAGACGCTCCGTGAGCCAGCCTTCGGTGACGAACTCCCGTCGCCATTGGGCGTGAAATCGGGCGACGTCCTCGCCGTGGGGCTCGTCGTACTCCTCGTAATCGATGTAGTAATAGACGTTGATCCGGTTTTCGCACTCGCTTTCCAGCGTGATTCGGGCCGAGTTGAAGGGCATCGGGAACCAACAGTTCATGCCGCGGCCGTCTTGCGGGGACATCTGAAGGGGGGCAGAGATGAAGTCCTTGAAAATGCCCATCCCGATCCCAAAGAAGTCGCCCACGGGAACCTCGATGCTCGGGTTCTCTTCGCCATCCCAGTAAGCGCGGAGAATGGCTTGTCGCGGGAAGAGGTCATCGCAGCCGATCGTCATCCAGATGTGCTTTACGCACCCGGGCTTGTCGGAATTGAGGAGTTCGATCGTTTCGCCGGGCTCGGCGTAAAACCAGTCGCTGTTATTGCCGGCGCGATCGTAGCTGGAAGCTCTTTTCGATCGGTATTGGCGCAGGAAGGGAAGAGAGGCGAGGCTGGATGCACCGATCATGGGTAACCGCAATTATAACAGGAGCCCGTGCATTCGCGCGGGCTCCTGTTTGGGTCGATTAGTCGTTCGTTTCGATCTTGACGAACGCTTTCTCGCGGGACTTGGAGGCCACGGCGCTGACGACCTGGCGAATCGCGGAAACGACTCGACCGGCCTTGCCGATGACCTTACCGGTGTCTTCCGGAGCGACCTTTACGAAGAAGGTGCGAACGTTGCCGTCCAGTTCTTCCTCAATGACCACTGCATCGGGAAACTCGACAACCGACTTAACGAGTTCTTCTACGAAGGGGCGGTAGCTCATTCTGCCTTCTCGGCCGCTTCTTCAGTGGCCTCTTCAGCGGCGGCGGGTGCTTCCGCAACCGGCTCTTCGGCCGGAGCTTCCGCAGCAACCTCGGGTTCGGGCTCAGGCTCGGGGGCCGGAGCGGGCGCAGGAGCAGGAGCCGGTGCGGCTTCAGGCTCGGGCTCAGCGACGGCCGGGGCACCGCTCGTGTCCATGACCGAAGCGACGGACGTAGCGGCCGTCGTCTTGTCCAGGAACTTGAATTCCTTTCTCTTGGCGGGGCGCTCGGTTAGAAACTTCTCGAGAATGCCGACCTTGTTCAAAAGGTAAGCCGTGGTCTCGCTAGGCTGGGCGCCTTCGCGAAGCCAGTGAAGCGCGCGCTCCTCATCGATCTTGATGAGCTTCGGCTTGGTCAGCGGATCGTAGCTGCCAATAATTTCGACGAATCGACCGTTGCGTCCCGCTTTATCAGGGGCGACGACAACACGATAAAAGGGCCGGCCTTTGGTGCCCATCCGGCGCAGGCGAATTTTAACCATTCAGTATTCGTATCTCCTTGGTTCCTCTGGGGGGCGCTTCCATAAAGGATGCGCGGGCGCGACGAATCGCGTTCCCAAGTGACTTGGATTGTACCAGATCGAAATTTCGGAGCCTGGACTGTGACGCTACATTCGGCAATCGCCATACAATGAGGCTATGTCTAAGTTTGCACTCTACGCCGGTTCAGTTGTGACATCTGCAGTAGTGGGCGCGATGTTCGCGTCGGTCACTTTGCAGCCCGCGTCACCGGGAACGAAAGAAACGGGGAACATCCACGTTAGTGGCACGATCATCGGCAGCAAAGTGATTGCGGGCGGGAACCTCACCTCCAGCGCTTCCGTGATCACCGCCTTCTCCCCCGAGGCGACTTCAACGGGTGTGCAGGCCATTGGTCTGAACTTCGGTATGCGAGGTCAATCGCAGGCTACGGCGGGCCTGGCTTATGGCGGTTACTTCGATACATTCAGCCCGGACGGATATGGGATTTGGGCGAAGAACAAGGCGGGAGGGGAATCCCTCGCCGCCCTCTTCGATGGGAAGATTGGACTGAGCGGCGTGAATGCCGTTGAGTTCGGCATTGGAAAGGCCAAGGAACTCAACGCGGGCAAGATCGGATATCAAAAGTTCACCGACGGGTTGGATATCGTCGGGGCAGGAACTGCCGTTTCAACTCGGAAGATCACCTTCTTCAATGAGGGTGGGGCCACTTTCAAGGGCCGGGTCACCGTCAACAATCCTACTTTTACTTCCTACGGCCTTTCGGCAAGTGGCGGAACTCTCAGCGGCGTTCGAGGGGAAACAAGCGGTGGCGGATCGGTCGGAGTCTCGGGTGGCATGGGGGCAGCGAGCGGCTACGCGATGTATAGCAATGGCCGCATGCACGTGGCGGGCACGCTAACCAAGAATGCCGGCGCGTTCCGTATCGACCATCCCCTTGATCCCGAAAATGCCTACCTCGTTCACTCGTTCGTCGAAAGTCCGGACATGATGAATATCTACAACGGCAACATCACAACCGATGCCCAGGGCGTGGCTTGGATCACGATGCCCGACTACTTCGAGGCGTTGAACCGCGATTTCCGGTATCAGCTCACCATTCTCGATGAGAGCGATACCGGCTTCGCCATGGCCAAAGTGTATCGCCCGATGAAAGATCGCAAGTTCGCGATCAGGACCAGCGCACCCAACGTAAAGGTCTCCTGGCAAGTCACCGGCATCCGCAAAGATCCGTGGGCAGAGAAGAACCGGATCCAGGTCGTGGAAGAGAAGAATCGCTACGAGAAGGGAACCTACCAATCGCCGGAAGCCTACGGACTCCCCGCGGAGCGCGGATTGAGCTATCGTCTAGAGAACCGCACCTGGGAGACTCAAACTCCGCCGCCGTCGCGTCAGAAGCGCCAGTAGATTTCAAGCGAGTGGCCGTCGCTGAGGTAAGCGGGGGTGACGGATGCGGTTCATGCCGCACGCCCTCGTGTGGCATGCCGCCCAGCCATGGTTTAGGACAGGCAGAATTAGGACTCGCCTGAAAGCTGGTCGGCACTCCACACGAGGGCGGGTGGAGGAACATCCTCCCAGCTACCGTTCTCTCCTCGACGAAGACCGCATTTAGTGTATTTCACTCGCTCCAGGAGGATCACTCATATAATAAGCTCGTGATCCTCGCCGCCTCATTGACCCTCTTGTCCGCCTTGACCGCTGATCCCTGGCCATTGGAGAGGCAGGATCGATATGGGACGGGGCAGGCGCTATCCGGAATGCCCTCGGGGTACAGCACGCCATGGCGACAGTACGACGTCGGTGGTGGCTTCATCTCCAGCCACGGGCCTTCCATCGATGCCAATGGCGTCGGCTATTTCGGGCGATGGGTCGATAACACTGTTCGGCGGTTCGATATCTCCACGGGCGTTATCACGGGCACGATCGCCATGGGCAAC
>JBKJIP010000402.1:0-3424 GCA_046598515.1 Fimbriimonadaceae bacterium
CATGAAATCGATCGGCTTATCCAAGGGAATCGAACTCGGTATCTCGACCCAGCGAACGTTCTTGCGGCGGACATTGTCGTCCATCCAGTCGCAAGTGTAGTGAAGTCGGCTGGGATAGCCACCAACCACGCCGTCGCGGTAGCGAGTCCGGGTCACTTGTCGGAGGAGGTCGCGAGACGAGGATTGCCCGAGCCGAATCATCCGGGCGATGGCCAAGGACGACTCGAAGAAGGTGACGCAGTCGAGACCTTCCAGCGTCACGTAGCAAAACTCACGATCCGCGCTCCGCTCCAGAGACCAGCCTACATAGGGCGTGTCGCGAAGGCTAAGCCCGATTTTGGCCACCAGGTCGCCAAACGGCAACGCGCTCCAGCCCTGCTTTTTCGCCCTTGCGATGATTCCCTCGAGCACATCCTCGCCCTCGAAGGTCTTGTCGTCGGCAAAAGAGCGCACGATTCCCGGGGCTATCGGAAGCCAACTCAGGAAGTCGCGTCGGGTCATCAATTTCATTATGGTCTGTACCTAGAATCGGGATATGGGGCGGTAAGATCGATCTATGGTGACGACTCTGATCGCCCTTTCCCTCGTTCAAGGCTTTGGCGGCCAAGGGCAACCACCCGCTCCCGAGCTCGATCCCCTCACGGCGGCCAAGCAGGTGTCAATCGCACTGATGATCTACTGCGCCGATCACAACGAGGTTTTTCCCAAGAAAGGCGATTGGAAGAAGGAACTGATGCCCTATGTCAAATCCGCCGCCGTCTTTAATCCTCCGGGTGTGAAAGCCGCCCCGTACTCCGTGTTTGACTTAAACGCTAACTTAATGGGAAAGGCTCAGACCATGATCAAGGACCCTTCGAAGACGGTGATGGTGTACCTCGGCAAAAAGGGGAAGCTGAGCTTTACCTATGACGGAAAGTCCGTCGTCGGCTTTGCAGATGGTAGCGCCAAGCTGGTTACCCCGAAAGAAGCGAAGAAGCTGATCTGGAAGCTCTAAGCGAACGCGGGCTCGTTCAGATACTCCAAGACGACGCGAATGTTCCAGTCGTGAGCTTCCAGCATCTCGCGTGCCTCATCCTCGGTCGCGCTGGATAGCTCTCGCACGATGCGAATGCATCGTTCCTTGAGCTTCCCGTTCTTCGCCTTCACGTCGATCATCAGGTTTTCGACGACCTTGCCCGAAATCACCATCGCGGTTGTCGAGATCCGGTTAAGGGCCAGCTTCTGAGCTGTGCCTGCTTTCAGCCGAGTCGAACCGGTGAGAATCTCCGCTCCGGTACGCAAGACGATCGCGAGATCAGCTTCCTGGGCTAACGGGGTGTTCGGATTATTGACCAACGCGCAAGTCCAGACACCTTTTTGGACGGCGTGTCGAATGGCAGCCAATACGTAAGGCGTTCGACCAGAGGCGGCGATGCCGATCACGATGTCCTCTGTATTCAAACCAAGCTCGTTCAAGCCCGAAATTGCAGCGTGGGGATCGTCCTCCGCGTCTTCCTGGGCTTTAGATTCCGTCTTCGAGCCGCCCGAAACGAGGGCGACGAAGCGATCGGATTCAATGCCAAAGGTGGGCGGCATTTCGGCGGCGTCCATCGTGGCGATTCGGCCGCTGGTGCCTGAACCCACATAGATCACGCGCCCGCCGCGCTGGAAGGCTTCCGCCGCGTGCATGGCCGCTTCCGCAATGCCTTGCTGAGCGTCCTGCATCGCGCGGAGCACGACTTCTTCTTCCTGGTCCATGAGCCGAACGACTTCGATCGCGCTCATTTTGTCGAGATTCATCGAGCGCTTGTTGCGCCCCTCTGTGTTCATACTCATATCGTCTTTGATTTGAGAGTCAGCGAGTTCCGATAGTAGTCCCGTGCCAGCATTGCGGCTCCGCGTACCGGTGGGATTTCGGACCTTGCCAGTTCAATATCGGTTTGTGTAAGCTCATTCATCCCGTCGGAAAACGATTCTCTCACGATTCCTTTTTTCCAGACGCTCCCGGCCAGCCCAATCTTTCGAGTGGTCGGACAATATCGGGCCCGATGGCCCACCACGATCTCCGCCAGCGCCCGGCACTCGGAGTGAACCGCTTGCCTGGCGTAGGGAAACCGAAGCTCGGCATCCCGGAATAAAGACGCCGCCATGCTGGCAACTAGTGCGCCCGGAGCGGGAGATTCGTAAACAAGAGCCGTAATTTGAGCGGGATCGCTCGTGTGAAAGATACGATTGACGGCCTCACGGGTCTTGTCGGAGACTTCGCTGGGGTCGCGCAGATAAGCCTTGAGCGTATGTCGCCCGTAGCGGAATCCCGACCCCTCGTCCCCCAAAAGATAGCCGCCGCCGCCCGATTTGACGAGTTTGCCTTCGAGGCGGGAACAGACAATCGAACCCGTTCCGGAGATCACGCACATGTCGACTCCCTCGGTACAAGCCCGAAGCGCGGCCGCATAGTCCGGCTCGACTATCAAAGGTGTCTCCGGGAAGAACTCGCGGATCAGGAATTGGGCTTGCAGTCGGCGCTCCTCGTCGATGAGTCCCGCGAAGCAAGCGCAGACGACGTCTATCTCGGGGACGCCCTCGAGTGCCCGCTGCAGGCTGCGGCGGAGGGTCTGGGTTCGGGTGGAAAGCAGATTCGCACTGCCGCCTTGTGCCAAGAAAACCGGCTCCTCGCCATCGTCGAGCACCAAGGCCCGGCAGGACGATCCTCCACAGTCGAGCCCAAGGTACAGAGGCACGATGGGTTTATACCCATCTACTTCGAGTTTCGGGGGAAATGGTTGCCTGTGTCTGCCTCCAACTGGAAAGCGCGATCAAGCCTCGCGCACTCCGAAAGGGGGGCAAGGTTAAATCAACGCGTGCCCGAGAACGAGAAGATCCAGAAACAGATCGAGGCGTTTCGGCGCAAGCTTCTCGACCTCACCCTCCGCAACCGGATGCTGAACTACCGGCCCTCCAAGCGGCTGAGCGTCGAGATAAAACGCGAGCTCAGCGTGGAGGTGCTCCGAATCCTCGTCGAGGAAGGGCGCAAGATGACCTTTCTGGGCGTGCCCGATCCACCCAAGCGCTTGCCCACGGGAGAACTCTACGATGCTGCTGATACCGTCGCCATGGCTGAGTTTCGGGTGCAGGCCGAAGACGAGCTCGCCGCCTATCTCGGCAATCCGGATCTTCCCGTCAGCCGAGCCGATACGAAGCTCACCACCGACGAATACGAGTCGATCCTCCAAGTGAAACTCCGCGCGATGCAGCGCGAAGCCGCCTTGGCAAAGGAGGAGCTTGGCATCAACACGCTCTTCCTTACGCTTGGCGCTCTGGAGTGGTCGGAAGACGAGGAACGAACCTTCATCGCCCCCCTCGTGTTCGTTCCCGTAACCCTGGAGAAGAATCAGAACGGCGTGATCCGCATCGTCCATGACGGCAGCGACCCCGGCACCAATCT
>JBKJIP010000032.1:0-3746 GCA_046598515.1 Fimbriimonadaceae bacterium
TACGGGGGCGGGTTTCGCACGAATACACGAAGATATCTTTGCCCTCGTAGTGCGCGGAGCGGATGACACCGAGGGCGGTGCCGTGGCCGGCGGTGGCCAGGCTCCCCGTGTTACAAACCGTGAGAATCCTTGCCGTTTCCGGGACGAGCCGATTCCCGTGATGCCCAATGGCGAGGTTCATTTGCAAATCCTCGAGTTCGATCGCACGGGCTTCCTTTTCGATTGTCTCGAAAGTTGGATTCTCCAAGGCGGAAATCCGGTCGAGAGCCCAGAAGAGATTCACCGCCGTGGGCCGGGAGGCCGCCAAAACTGACTTTGCTTCTACCAAATCGGCCCCATTTCGTGCGGCTAGCGCCATGCCGTATCCCGCGGCGACGCCGATGGCGGGGGCACCCCGAACAACCATGTCTCGAATCGCCTCCGCGACTTCGAAGTGGGTTCCAAGCTCCACCCATTCCACCCGTAAGGGGAGGACACGCTGGTCGAGCATACGCAGGCGATCGCCCGCCCATTCGAGGGCTTTAACTGTCATTGGAACCTAAGAGGATACCGTTCAGCCGTCTCCGCCGAACGTCCTAGCCCGTCTCGGTTGATCGGTATCGTTGGCGCTATGGCTCTTCTCTCTGTTCTGGCCGTAATCGCCGGCGTAGGCTTTGCAACCGCCCCCAAGCCCAAAGTGATGGTTCTCGGAACCTTCCATTTCGCGAATCCCGGACGTGACGCGGTCAAGGTCACCCAGCGGGACATCCTCGGCCCGGACCGACAGCGGGAGGTGCTCAAAGTGGTCGCCGACCTCGCCAAATTCAAACCAACCAAGATCTTCGTCGAAGCCGTGCCTGAGCGGCAGGCGGATGTCGATGCCGCCTACACAGCGTTTCGGAGCGGAGATCCGCTAACGGCAAATGAAATTCAGCAGATCGGCTTTCGCCTGGGGAAGGAGCTGAATCTGCCATCGATGACTTGTGTGGACTATAAGTCCGACATGGACTTCGATTCTGTGCTCAAGTTTGCGGGCGCGAACGGGATGGGCGAGGTCCCGCAAAAGATGATGACCACCGTGGATAAGATCGGCAAGATCATGACCGACTGGGACCGTCAGTATTCGGTGGGCCAGCTATTGTCGATCCATAACGACCCGATGTTCATCCGGGCCGGGCAGCGGTTCTACACGGACTTCCTAGCCGTCGGCAAGCATCCTGACTATCCGGGCGCAGACATGGTGGCCGGGTGGTATCGGCGAAATCTGGTGATCTACCAAAACATTCAGTCGCATTTGAAGCCGGGCGACCGGGCCCTTGTGATTTACGGCTCAGGGCATGCTTACTATCTGAACCAGTTGTTTCAGGATAGCGACGCCGTCGAGTTGGCCCGCCCTAGCGCTTATCTGCCGAAACCTCCGGTTTCCAAGTTTCCTGACTTGGAATAGGGCGAACCCGCGAAGCCCGCAGGGCGCGATTATCCCTGCGCTCTAATGAAAACTTACAAAATTTCCGCGCTTCGGAGCCGCGAGGCAACGATTCGCTTCCACTCGTTTTGAGCCCGGAGCCAACGCTTCTTTACCGTTGGAATTGGAATCCCGAGCTTCTGACCGGCCACTAGGTAGCGTTGCTCTTGGGTGCCGTCCGATCTTCTTACGGTCTTGAAAATGTGCCGGTCACGCTCAGACATGTGACTTAGCACGACCTTGGCGGAAGCGAGACCGATAGCGGAGATCGCCTTGGCGGCACGGTCTTCTTCCATGTGCTGGTCGAGGTCGACGCTGAAGCCGATCATGTCGTCAAGCTCGGCCTGGCGGCGATTCTTGCGGGCCGCGTTCTTGATTTCGTTCTCAACCATGATGGTCAAGTATTTGCGGGCGCCTTCTTCACTCGAAAAGGCGGCAACGAGATTGGTGGTGGGGGCTTCGGTTTCGAAAGCGCGGCGCGCACGCAGCATCACTTCCTGCACGATATCCTCAGCATCGGAAATTTGAGCCTGATCATTCATGGCTCGCATGCGGCGAAAGGCGAGGCGTACCATCACGCCCTCTACTTCGCTCCAGAGGTCCCAAAACGCTTCGAGTTGACCGTCGGTGGTCAATCTGCGATATCGGTCTGCCCAGCTATCCGTCATCGTTTTGTCCGCAATCTTTGTTGGTTCGTCGTCGTTGTCGATTTTCGCGGTGGGTTAGCCGCCGCCTACTTTTTCGCCGCCGAGCAAAATAACGGCAACGATCATCTGAAACAGGCCGCTGAACGCAAGCGCGGTCAGGGGATTGGTTTTCTTGTTGTTTTTCATAGGTTTCCTAGTGTATCAAAGGCTCTCAAGTCTTCCAAGTAGTTTCTACCGTTCAGGTACATCCGGCTGAAACTCAGGGATCGATTTAGCGCTACAAGTGTTAGACGCTCAGCTTCAGATTTGTTTCCCATTCTGAGGCTAACGTCCGCCATTCGAATCTCCATAAACGCGGTTGCATTCCGCAGCCACGCTTCGGCTGGTGAAAGCAGGTGCTCCGCGGCAAAGCTCGCATGGGCGCCCGCGAAGGCCTGGAGCGCGTCTGGTAGCCGCTCGCTTCTACGATCGGTTACCGCATCCTCCCAATACTCGTCACCCAAGTTCTGCAAGAACTGGGCCTGAAGCAATCGGCGCTGGCGATCCGTTACCGGATGGCGAGTTTCCAAGGGAGCGATAACGCCGGCCGATTCCATTTCCGTCAGATGCAATCCTTCGAGCAGCACCCGCCGATATTCGGATTTCGGCTTCCGGAGCCGCTCCATGACCAGATAGCGGTTCATGTGCAGGCGGGGCCAGTTGCCGATCGTCTTCGCCGCTTCCTCGAAGTGCTCGAGGGCGGAGGTCATGCGGTTGTCCCGCATGAGTTCGACGCCTTTTTCGAAAAGCGTGACCGCGTCCAGATCGACGGGTTTGGGATACTGATCGGAGTCGGGAATCGTCCAGCGAAGCTCGGCATTGGCCGACCAATCATTCGCGAGTTCGAGATCGAGGGGGTCGATAGCCTCGCCCTGCATCGCCCGGACTTCGAGGTCCAGTCGATTCGGCGCCGGTTTTCTTTCCATTACACCCGTCATTATTCTCTTTTCCTACCATCCCAACACAGCAGAGTGGGCGTTGGACCAGAGTTTTTTGAGGTGATTCTGATTCTTCGGCCTGAAGGGCCGGGCGTGAATAGCCCAGGGCATCGCCCTGGGATTGGGACGCCGATCGCCCGGCGGCCTGTAGGGCCGCGACGCCGACCAGTTTGGAATGCTGCCATGTCGCAGACGCACGAACATTGAAGGTCACACCCCTTCTCCAAGCATGAAGGACGTGCGCCGAATTCGACGGACTCTCTCGCGGGGCTAAATCTGGGTGGCATCGCGGCCCTACAGGCCGCTAACATTTCTTCGGCCTAGAATCCCAGGGCCATGCCCTGGGCTGCTCACGCACGGCCTTTCAGGCCGAATTCCTAATGTCTCCGTTGGGCGTCTTCCAAGGCCGCCTCACCTCTCCACCAGTTCGCTCCGTTCACAGAACCTCTCCTCCGAGGAGAGGGAAGACTACTATCCCTTGTTGTATTCCAGATTCCCGCAGCCACCCTTGCCATCCGGTCGAATGTGCGGCTTGTGGACGTCGATCGTTCCTTTCCAAGCGTAGGGATCGTCCCCGGCGACCATGACGATGTCGCGGTGATCCAGCGTCGAAGCCGCTCCCTCCCCGATCCAGGGCAGTAGAGACTCCGCGCTCATATAGTGATTGACCAGCGCGCG
>JBKJIP010000065.1:0-17280 GCA_046598515.1 Fimbriimonadaceae bacterium
CCTATATCAACGGATTCGATACGCCCGGATTCGAACGCCAAAACAGCCTCGAACTCGGGCTTGGAATAAAGTTCTGAGTGCCAAGCTCCTAGAACCCACTATCATCTATCACATGCGCCCACCACATACGCCCGCCCGGTTCGCTCGTGACATCGAGCTGCCGGGCGGAACTGGTTCGGCTGTCGATTCCGAAGAGTCCTCTCCAAGGGCGCATCTCGCCTAGCGCCAACGTTCCCCGCTTCACCTCGTGCGGCTCTTCCGCGTTCGTAAGCGCACGCTGGTGCCCGGTCAGTTTCCATCCGACCCACGATCCAATCGGGTCGGTCAATCGGTCTTCCCCATTCCAGTAGTGAATCTCCTGGTTCGCCAAAACCAGCACCCGCTCCTCGGCGTGGCTCCAGCATTGCTGGCCGAGCACGCCCGTTGGCTGGCGGAACGGGTCCCTCACTGGCAGAGGAAATCCAACCGAAGGCGGCGTCTCTCGATACGTCGGCACCATCACCGCACAAGGGAAGCGGCGCGCAACACCGGGGATGTCGATTAAACATGACAAAGTCAAGGAATCGGCGTGATCGGTCGTCGTGTACTCGACCCCTTCTAGCAGCAGTTCCGCAAGCTCATCCTCCACCCTGTCAAATGGATCGACACCCGAGAGGAGCCGTTTGAACCGAAGCCAGTCGACCATGGATGCCTTCATGAAAAAGGGCGTGTCATAGCCAGGCGGGAGAGCCACGGGGAGGGATAGGAACCAGGTGAAGTTGCCAAACCGGATAGCTGGGCCACCCGGCCAAGCCACCGCTTGGTGAAAACCATTCTCATCAATCACCACGGGCGTTGCTTCGGAAGCATGGAGCTTCGGCCATCGAATCACGACCGGATCATCGGCATCCACCACCTCAATCTCGAAGCGCAATTTCGCCGCGCCGCGACCGGCGAGCATCTCAAATGTCGTCGCCGTCTCTGCCTCGGCCATCAGTTCCTCGGACTGACCCGAGGGTAGGAGATCGACGCCGATCTCCGGGAAGAACCCGGCCCCGTTGTCCAGGAAGCTGAAGGCATAGCCTTCATCGAGACCAATGGGTCTCGAGAAGATGCCGTTCGACGCAGCGAGCAGTTTAGTGGCACCATTAATCGAACTGACGAGTTTGACCTGGAACGAAGCCACATTCTCGGGTTCGATCAAGATCTCGATCCGGTCCGCGATGGCCGGATACAGATAAGGATGCGTGGTAAAGCTTCCCATATCGAAGGCGATGGTCAGGGTTGTTTCAAAGGGGTGTGGCGTCACCGTGAGCCCCGAAGGCTCGGCCAGCGCCGAACAGTTGACCGTCGTAATCAGGTCCTCGGAAGCCTCGCTATAGGATAGGGAAAGCGGCGGCATCCAATCGTCGACGATGAAGTTCTGCTGACCCCACCAGTTCGAATACACCTCAATCTGGTCTCGAACTATCGGCGAGAGGTGACCCCAATAGAGCGGATCCATCGGCAGCGACGTGCGTCGGCGAGTCTGCTCGGCTTCTGGCAATGCGGAGTGAAATCCCCACTGTTGGCGAACCTTGAGCCAGTACTCAACGGGAATTGGATCCCCAAAGAGGGGCCACTGATCTTGGCTATCTGGAAGGCCATCCTCGTTGGTGTCGATCGTGTTCGCGGGAAACCAGGCGAAGTACGACCAGTGCGGCGAGCAAATGGTGTCGATATAGCGGCAAGTGTCGTCGAGATGATCGAGGGCGGGCAAGATGTACGGGTTCTCGATGCGGTCCTGAACCCAAGCGATCGAAGTGCGGGATTCGCTGACTGAGCAAGTCTCCGAAGGCGGCAAAGTGCAAGGCGGGTATCCCGAATCTTCCGGATCAGGATCCTCGGCTTCGCATGCCGCGGGCACGATGGTTGTTTGGTAGTACTTGACCGACTCGCCGCGCCGCCGAAAGGTGCTGCCGGGGGCGATACTGGCCCGCGCCATCGTGTCCTCGATCGGATGCGTCGCATCCCCCACATTGGAGAGAATCGCCGTTTGGGCAGGAAAGACCTCGGGATTGACGATATTCGAGATCAATTCGGGAGCGGAAAGCTCTCCCCAAGGGCCGCACGTCGTAACCGCATTTGCCTTCACTTGAGGGAAGCCCCCGCGGAGGACCATCATGCGATAGTTCAGCGGCTTCCACCGCCGCACACTCTTCTCCACGTTCGGCAGCAGCATCACGGAGCCGCCCCAAGTGTCGAGCCGACGCGTAGCCTTGAACACATCCCGCACCTGCGGCGGGCCCGACAGAGTCCCAGGCGGACAGGGATCGCACTCTTCATTCTCCGCGAACATCTCGCAGGTGTCGATGAGCCGCATGCCGCCGCGAATACGCACGTTGGCGGTCGAGGTGGCCGTGATTACGGCGGATTCGGGCAAGGAAAGGTCACAAGGACACTCATCGGGCATAGCCACGGTTGGCAACGTGAAAGCCATCGGCGCGCTCTGCCACGCTCCCTCCGAGGTCCATTTGATCTCCCATGCTCCGTAGTTTTCGCTGGCGACATCGATATCGACTCCCGCCGGGCACGTCGCAAAAGAGCCTTCCGCGAACTCGGGCGTTGCGCCCGCGCCGTGGGCGAGCGTCGGGGGCACTCCCAGTAAGGGGATTCCCGATGCCGCGAAGCGAGGGGACTCGATCTCGATGGACGTGCCCGTCCACTTGAGAACGCCATCCAGATACAACCTCGCCGCCTCCCAGGTCAAACGCTGAACATATCCGATGCTCGGATTGAAAGCGTTGATCAACCGCAAGTCGTCGATCTCCAAAACCGCCTCCGCCGAGTCCTGGAAGCCGGAAACATCGTGGACTTGGCTGATCCCGAGATCGGGCACGAAGAGGGAGACGGTTGTCTTATCCGTCCCCAGCGTGGTCGCGCTCACGGCCAGTTGGATCCCGGTGTTCTTGAGCAGCAGATCGGGCGTCCAATAGCTCGTGAGCGATGCCCCGACGGCCACCTCCAACCCGGTTGCGCTGAACGATGGGATGGTGTATCCCACGCGCCAGCGGAGCTGGTGGCATCGAAATTTGAGTCCCGCCAGCATCAGCGATCCCCACAGCCGCGGCAAGGCGCCGGCTCCGGCCGCATTTTCTCCCGGAAGCTCTGCACCGCCCCCAGCGCCGCATGCTTCGCGGCATCTACGACGGGCCGATCCCCCGTCAAAACGATCACCACGCAGGCCCCTTCTCCGGGCAGCGCGATACGATATTCCGTGTAGTTGTCGGGAAGATTCATAAGCTTGAGGCCGCCATTTTGTGCGGCAAGAACGGACGGCCCCAGTGGAGGGCGGTGATTTAAGGAGCGATGAATGGTTAAAGATTCTGATTAAATAATCAGAAGTGGCATGATTCCTGTGCATGCATTGCCGCCATCGGCTGAAAACTGACTATATGATCAGCCAAAGGCTAGCAGACGCATGGGCCGGTAGCCCATGCCACACTTCCTCGCCCTGAAGGGGCGACCGTGAGCAGCCCAGGTTGCAGGCGCGTCGCGATAGCGCCGCGTCGGAGGCCTGGGTAGAAGGTCGCCCACCAGCGAAGCCCGAAGAGGGCGCCGCAGACGACGGAGGCGACAGCCGGAGGAGATGCGACGCTCTCTTCGGGCGGTCAGGCGCAGGATCGCACGTGTGAGAAGATTGAATTCTGACGATACAGTAAGTATTTATCGTGTTTGAGTCAAAGACGGCTTTAACAGCGAGCAAAACTGATCATAATATCAGGATATGGGCATTCAGGAAATCGGACGCGCCGTGCGCGCGCGAAGGAGCAGCTTCGGACTTTCCCAAGTAGAGCTAGCCGAGATCGCCGGTATTTCTTACCGCCCGATCGTTCAACTCGAGCAGGGGCGCTCGATTCGCCTCGATACGCTGATGCAAATCTGCGGAGCGCTCGGCCTTGAGCTCGATGTCGCCGCCCAGGCGAGGTTGACGAATGAAGAATCCTAAGTTCGTCGATGAGTTGGAAGTATTTCGCGACGGTGAGAGAGTTGGCACGCTGACCCGGATAGGGGATGGGTGTGTGTTCGAATATTCGGATGATTACCGCGCAAGGGACGGCAGACCCATCGCCCGCCATCTGCCTGATGGACTAAGGGTTCAGGGCGTGACGAACTTGCCGTCTTTCTTCGCCGGACTCCTTCCCGAAGGCGTCATGCAGGACGCTGTGGTTCGCCAGTATCAGTTGAGCAAGGATGACCTCTTCAGTCAGTTGGCCATCTGTGGCTATGATGCCGTTGGCGACATAACCACACGCGTGCCCGGCGGACAGGCTCCAAAAACCGTCAAGACTCCGGAAGAAGCCGTTGGCCTCCTAAGGGCGATGCAGATCTCGCACGTTCTGGACGCCTCGCCGTCCTTAAGCGGTGTACAACCCAAGCTGTCCATCGGATCGGGGATAGCCGCGAGCCGAGGGCCGCAAGCGATCGTAAAGGTAGAGCCGGCGAACTACTTAGGAATTCTCGAGAACGAACACTTCTTCATGCGTCTATCGACGAAAGCAGGTTTACGAGCGGCGAAAGTCGAGCTCGTGAGCGACTGCCTCGTCGTGCATCGATTCGACCGAATCAAGCGACCCGGCCATCCGCCTCAGCAAGTCCATGTGGAGGATTCGCTCCAACTCCTCGATCGGTATCCACTGGCCAAATACAGCCTGGACTACCTTGAGATTCTCGATGTCGCACGGGAACTTGGGGCGGCAAAGCCGGTCTTTCTCGACCTCTTACGCCTCTACGCGTACAGCTTCGTAATCATCAATGGCGATCTGCATGCAAAGAACGTCAGTTTTGCCTACTCCGAGCAAGCGGGCTGGTCAATGACCCCGGCCTACGACCTCGTCTGCACTCTTCCCTACTTCCTTCAAAGTGATTACGGCCGTCACATGGCCCTCGGGCTCGATGAGCAATTCGGAGCCTTCTCCGCGGCCGATTTTCGAAGGATCGGTGAGAAATACGGGCTCCCTGCCCCCTCCATAAACTCAATGCTGGCCAAAGTTTCCAAGGGTGTGCTGACCGGGATGTCGGACATATACGACGACTTTCCCCATACGCTCCGCGATGAAATCGCAGAGCGCGCGCGGGAGATCGCGCCTTAGAATCCGCTGACCGCGATATCGCCCCGGGTGATCCGGCCGTGACGGACGATCAACGTTCCCACCGGAGGCTGGAACGTGAAGATCATCTGATCCGGCATCGGGGGAGTTACTCCGCTCAGGTCATCGACATAGACATGGATGCGGCCGGTTACGGCCCTTGTGGTGCTGCCCGCTCGCAGTTGAGCCGTGGCGATCGCGTCGAATCCAGCGGTGATCCCCGGAACGAACATCGTTTCGATGTGCAACGTCTGCACGGAGGCGATCGACCCTTCCGAGAAGGTCGCCATAAAACTGCCAATCGGCCCGCCCGCCGTTTCCCGAGCCCGGCTGCTCACGAAAGCGGTCCCGCCTTCCTGAATAGTGAACTGCCCGAAAATCGAGATCGTGCCCTGAGCTGAGGATGCCCCGGCCATGCCACAGAGCAAAGTCAAAGCAAGAAGACGCATACCAGCGGAAATGCCGAGGATACGAGTTTGGTTCCGAAACCACAAAGCCCTCCCCCCACCCCCGTTCGCTTGCTGGGGAGGGATTGTCTTCCACTAGGCCACTTCAATGCGGTCCATCCGACTCCTCCGTCACGGGCCAGGTCCAATCACGATTTAGAAATGTCTTGTTGCTCCATCGAATCAGATCATCCACATACGTGTGCATGATCGGGATGTCGAAGAGACTTAAGATCGTTCCCATGATCAAGCCGCCCACAACCGCCATTGCCAACGGTTGATAGGCATCGAGCCCCGTCTTCGGAGCGAACGCGATGGGGAGCATGACGATGAGCGTGATACCGACCGTCATCAGGATCGGCCGGAGCCGATCGGGACAAGCCCTCAGAATCGCCTCGTCCCTCGGAACGCCCTGATCGCGGTACTTCATGATCAGGTCAATAATGAGCACGGCCGTCGTAATGTCCATCCCCGTGAGCACGATAATGCCGAGGATCGAGACCGTCGAAAATGCTTGCCCCGCCAGCCATAGGGCGATAAACACTCCGGCGAGCTCGAGGGGTAGAGAAGCGAGCATTTGGAGCGGCTGCATAAAGCCGCGGAACTGGATGACGAGGACCAGATACATCAACACGAGAGCCAGGAACAATCCGTTCATGAGCCTTCGGAAGCTGTCCATCATCTGCGTCATGTCGCCCCTCATTTCGATCCCATAGCCGGGAGGAAAATTGATGGGAGCGATGCCCAGCTTCTGATTTCCGCCGTAAGCATTGGCGACAAGATTCATCACGACGTCCATGCTCGGCAAGCTGCCGATCCGGTAGTAACCCGTAACCCCGACCACGCGCCGGAGCCCGTCATGCTCGATGGCCGTCGGACCCGTGCCCTGCTCGATCGTGGCGACGGATTTTAAAGGAATCTGCTTTCCGAGCGAAGTCGTGACGTAAAGGTTCTCCAGATCTCCCACGTCCTCTCTCGACTGCGAGTCATAGCGAACCAGGATCGTGTTCTGACGGATATTCGGAAGGCGATAAAACTCGTTTGTCAGACCTCCACGCAAGGCGTAATAAGCCTGTTGGGAGATGTTTTCGGGGCTCAGTCCAACCTCTTGGGCCCGTTGAGGATCGACCTCGATGCGGTACTCGGGCAGCCCCATCGTCCAAGTGCGCGAAGGTTGGAAGACTTCGGGCATTTTGGTCGCGGCCTCTTCGACTTCCCTTCCCAACCGGTCGAGTTCGGTCAGATCGGGGCCATAGATATTCACGTGAATAGGAGCGGCGGCCGTTGCCATGACGTCGGACCCCATCTCCTTGATCTGGATTCTCCGCAGGCCGGGGATGGTCTCAAGCGCTTCCTTATGGATTGCATCCATAACGGTGAAGATCGTTCGATCTCGGCGGTCTTTGTCGCTGAAAGTCAGCATCAGGGCGGCCCCGCTCACCTGCGGCATCTGATAGCCGGTGTAAAACGGCGACCAAGTCTCAAACATAGATTCGGCCCCAATTTCGATGCTGGCCTTTTCAAGTTCCGGATGCTTGGCGAGAACAGTCTCCAGCTTCTTGACCGCATCTTCCGTGCCCTTATACGAGGTCCCGGGTTGCATCTCCATAAAGCCGACGGCCTGGCCGGTGTCGGCCAACGGCATCATCTCGCTTCCGATGAAATAGTAAAACGTGAACCCGACGATAAGCACCGCCACCACTCGGGCGAAGTTTACAAATCGATGCTTGAGCGTCCACTTGATCGCCCTTCCGTAGCCGGTTTCCAACCGGTTAAGGCCGCGCTGGAAGGGATCTAGAAGCATATAGAGCCACTTCAAGATCGGATGCTTCCGATCGGCGTCCCGCGCTTCTTCGTGCCGTAGGAGGTTCGCGCAGAGCAGCGCGGTGAGGGTGAAGGATACGAGCATCGAAGCGAGCAAGCCGAAGATGAGTGGCCAAACTAACTCGACGAACATCAGACCGACGATGCCACCCGCGAAGACGAGGGGGATCAGGGCGAGCACGATCATGACGGTGGATGCGATAACGGCGACCCGCACCTCGGCGATGCCGTCGATCGTGGCCGTCTTCGGGTCTTTGCCCATTCTCAAATGGCGTTCGACCGCGTGAATATCGATAATGCTGTCATCGACGAGCCGGCCGATGGATAGAAGCAGGCCGATCAGAGTTCCGCTATTGAACGTCATCCCGAAGGGGACCATCATGAGAATGGCGAGCGCGAGTGAGGTGGGCAAAGTCACCATCGCAATCATCGTTCCGCGCCATTCTCCAAGGAAGAAGATGACGGCGATGCCGGTCAAAAGAATCGCCAGACCCAGCTCGTGCCAGACGTTCTGAAAGAGGATTTCCACGAAGCTCGCGTTGTCGTACGCAACCCCGAACTTCAAACCCGGATGGTCGTTTTCCATCTGCTCGACGACCTTCATAACCGCGGGAACGACGGAGGCCGAACTAGCGCCGGGATTCTGGATGACGGAGACTTCGATTGCGGCGACAGACTTCGATTCCTCACCGCTCGGCTTCGAGTAATACCGATAACCGCTTCGCTGCTCCCAATGGGAATCCTCGATTCGAGCAACGTCGCGAATGTAGATGACACGAGGTGCCCCCGATCGAGCACCGGCCGGGGCCGGGGTTGGGACGGGAGAGCTCCCCATCGCGCCGCCCATGCCTCCGGCTCCACCGGCGGACGGATTAGACGATCCCGCGCTGGCAGCACCAGCCTCGCGTATCGGATAATTCAGGACATCTTCGGCCGAGGCGGCTCGTGTGTCAACGCGAACTACGCTCTCAGAGTTGCCGACCGTTAATGTTCCCGACGAGCGGGTGACATTCGAGCGGTCGATCGCATCCCGGACATCCAGGATGGAGAGCTCGTAGGAGGCCAGTTTCTCGCGGTCTACGATCACCTGCAGTTGCCGGCGATAGCCGCCGAAGGGCACGACCGAGTACACGTCGGGAACCGACTTTAAGCGCCGGATCGCCTCGTTATCCGCAAATTCGCGCACGCGCTCCGGCGTCCAACCCTGCGCGCTGTCGCCGGTGAGGGCGAGGGAGAGGATTGGGAGATTCAGCGGATCGATGGGAACGATGAAAGAGGGCTTCAGATTCGCGCCGGTTGCGGGCAGATTGGACTGCGTCACGTTCATGAGGGCCTGAACATCCACAAGCGCGCGTTCCATATCGCTGCCGTACGGAAACTCCAAGGTTACGATCGAGAAACCGTCTTGAGACGTTGAGCGGATGTAGCGCACACCCTTCAAGTTCACAAGCTGCTCTTCGATCGGCTTCGAGATGTAAAGCTCCATCTCTTGGCTCGAGAGGCCGGGCATCATGGTGACGACTCCGATCATCGGACTCTCGACGTAAGGCGCGAACCGCTTCGGAATCAGACTGTCGATCGCCATCACCGCGAGAGCGATGACTCCGACAAAAAACGCGATCACCGCGTAGGGATGCTCGATCGACCACTTGTGGATCAGATGGAGAGGATTTAGCCGCTTCACTTAACGACCACCTTCCCGTCGAACATATCCATTGCGCAGGTGAACCGCATGTCGCCCGCTTTCGTCGGCGTGAATGTCACCTCGACGGGCTTGTTGAGCGGCAGAGCTCGGGTCAGCTTGAGATCGGGAAAAATCACCTCCGTGCCGCAGGTTTGGTCTGTTCGCCGGATGAATGTGATCGTGATCGGCTTGCCTACTTCGGCCCTAACTTCATTGGGTTCGTAGGCTGCGCTCGTCACCTCCACAACCACCCCTGCCACTGCCTTCGTTTGAATGGCGGCGGAAACTTCGCCGCCCTCGCGGAGGAAGCCGCCTCCGGTGGTGACAACCTGCTGTCCTTCTTTCAGGCCGGTCCGAATGGCAATGTTCTTTCCGTCTCGTTGCCCAGTCTCGACTTTCACCCGGCTTACCGTGAAGCGACCCTTCGCCGGGGTTGGTTCAGCGACCCAAACAAAACCTCCTCGATCGATCGCCGCCGCGGGAACATAGATCGAGTCTTCGGCTTTGCCAATTTCGATCTCCATCGACAAGAACTGCCCCGGGAGAATGCGCCCGGAGCCATTGGGCCAAACCACCTCGACGACCCCCATCCGACTCTGGGTATCGACCGACGGCCCCACGGAGCTAACCCGGGTGGTGATCGGCGGATCATCGGAAGTGCGGCCCTTGATCGTCACAAGAGAACCGATCCGGATGCGTTCCAAGTCGACCAGGGGCACATTCGCTTGAAGCCGAATGGGAGTTATCTGGGCAACCTTGAGGATCGACTGGCCCGGATTCACCAAGGTGCCGGGGCTTATGAGCCGTTGAGTCACAACGCCATCTATCTCGGACTTGATAAGCGCATAGCCCTTCTGGGCGGCCGCTCCCTGATATCCGGCTCGCGCTTGGGCGACGCCGGCTTGTTCACGGGAGACGTTTCGCTTCGCCGAATCCGCCGCGCGCTGGCGCGAGAGTACCGCCGACTTTGCCGCCCGGAGTTCGGCCCGGGCTTGCTCCACACGCTTCTTCGCCGCGATCAGCATCGCGTCCGCCTTGCGCACACCGGCCCGCGCTGCGGTCACTTTGGATTCCGCGCCACGAACCATCGACTGTGCTTGACGCTGTTTTGCCAAGGCGTCGGCCGCTTCCGATTCCGCCTTCTGTAAGTCCGAACGGCTGAGAAGCTTCTCGTCATAGAGCGTCTGGGCGCGGGTCAACTCATCGGCCAGGAACTTGGCATTCTGCTGGGAAGAGATCACCTCCGCCTCAGCGTTTGCTACTTCGCTCTGCTCGGCGATCACTTCCGCCGCCATTGCCGAGCGGTCCTGCTCGGCGGCCGATACCATGGCCTCCGCTTCGGAGATCCCCGCCTCCTTGGCGCTCACGTCGGCCCTCGCCTCCGCAATCTCCTGCAGAGCCGTTTGATACTCCGCGGCCGCTACGCCGACGCCCTCGACGGCCATCGATGTCATAGCCGCGCGTTCGGCAAGTTGAGGATCGAGTTGCGAGGTATCCAAACGAACGAGAACCTGCCCCTTCTTCACCCGGTCGCCTACGTAAACCGGCATGGAGAGGATCGTGCCCGTCACCCGCCCCGTAACATCTTGCTCGGCAAAGCCAACCGCTTGGCCCGAATAGCGTACGGTCTCCACGATACGCCCGCGCTTAACTTGGGTGAGCTCGACCGCGGTCGAACCGGGGGGCGCGGGAGTGTTCATCTCCATGACCTGCGCTTCGATCGGCGTCATGGACCCGGGTCTCCTGAAATTGCGCACGACTAGCGTGGCGCCAAAGAAGAGAATCCCAAGAAGTAGCAACCCACCGAGCGTCCCCCGGTTTAAACCGTCTCGCCAGTTGGCCCTTTGACCGGTGGCTCGCATTCGGTAAAGGACAAATAGGATCGCGGCAAGGCCGATAATCCACGGAATCAGCGCGCCCAGAGACAGCCGGCTTCCCGTGTTGCCTGTGTTTTGGCCCGTACTCAGCTTGAGCGTCGTCTCCGCGGGACCAAGACTGCCGTCGATGGAGACCCGGACGTCATAGCCTCCGCCCATCGGGAAGGCGGCTTTGCCCGAATAAATTCCCGGCTCGCCCGAAACGGGACTGGCCGTGATCTCCTTCTCGCCCATGAACATGCCGGGCATGGCCGCCAGAGTCTTCACCGTCAAGTCCGACATGGGCTTGCCCGCGGCGTCGGTGATCTTGAGCCGAAGCTGGGCCTCACCAACCGGAATAACTTCCGGGCGCGTCACCGCATCGATGCGATAAGGGCCGGCCGTCCCCTGAACGCCGGCCAGGGCTGTGACCGTTTGGAGAAGCAACACCAGGATGACCAAGAAGCGTTTCAATGTCGACCCTCCTTGCGGATACTTTCAAGCTCGGATCGCTGGGCGGAATCGAGGATCTCGAGCGCCGCCGTCCAATGTCGCGTCCGCGATTCGTTGAAGGTTCGGGACAGCTCCGAGTATTCCGTCAAGCTCGTTTTCAGGGAAGCCAGGGAGGGTTTGGGTTGCCCGGGGACTCCGCCAAAAGAATCTATCTGAATCTGCAGCCGAGACTTTTCAGAAAGCCACTGAGTGGAGATTTGCCTCAGATCATCCAGCTGCTTAGCCCGCAGATCGAGCCTGGCTTTATGCCTGATCAGAACATCCGGCTCCGGCTTCCATAAGGGCGGAAGAGCCGTTGACGCCCGTTTCTGCGCGTCGACTTCGACCAGCCGCCCCGTCTGGTCGGCCTCAAAGAAGCGCGCCGAGGGTGTCGAAGGCCGTTCCCAGGTGCTATAGATTGCGAAGGCGACAATGCCGAGAAGCATTGCTTTCGTGCCCGGTCCGATGGCGCGGACCCGTTGCGGTTTTATGTTCAAAGGAAGACTCCAAGATGCGGTTAAGTGCGGCGAGAGTCGGACATAGAGAGATTGAGGGTGTCCATGTCCAACGACAAGCAAGCTGATTCGTGCTGACGCACAAACAGCCTAAACCACGGGAGGAGCCCGTCCGAAGTCGGGATGATAGGAGACTTCCGGCGGAGAACTATCGCCGGCGAAAATGATTGAAAGCGGTCTTGGGACTGTGCACACATCCCGGGCGACGTCCGGTCCCTCCTGGATGATAAACGGCATTGGCGTGAGAAGAATAAAGGTGAGCGACGCCCCAACCGTGGCGTCCGGAACGCTCCGGATCTCGCATTTGCACCCAGCTTTCTCAGGAGGATTCAGATCTTGTTCGACCTGGCTTTTACAGCAACTGCGCGGTGTTTCGACCGGCTTAGCCGCATGCATGCCGCATTCGGAACCGCAGTCCCCCTTGGCGCACAACTCGGAAATCACGCGTGCTTGACCAATCGTGCTGAAACTGAGCACGATGGCAATGAAGGCCGCAAGCCATATCTCTCCGCGTCGATGGCGTTTCACGATCCGTAATCATGGTAACGCTAAAAGGCGGCCAGAGTGTGTCGGTCTTTCCACTGTCATGCGCCAAGTGACGCCTTATATCTTCCACCCCCTAAACCGATGCCCGTGCGGTTTGGAGGAGGTCGGCGAGCTTGCGAACTGGGTGGGGGTGAGTCTTTCCCTCTCTTCGTAGGAGAGGGCCTGTGACCGAAGGGAACTGGGGAGAGGTGAGGCGGCCTTGTAGTTGCAGCTGGGTATCACCCCGCTCCCGTTCGCATGAGGCTCACGGGGTTTGCCTTTCCCTTCCACACTACTCCTCCGACGAAAGCTCGTAGCCAGCGCTGCGGCCGCCGGCTCCGTCGGGGCGCAGAATGCCTTTCGCCACCAGGTCGCTCAGATCGCGAGTCGCCGTGGCATCGGAGCAGTCCGTGAGCTTGGCGTACTTCCGGTTGGTCATCCTCCCTTCCCACCCGATCAGGATTCGGGAGATGGCTTTTCGTTGCCTCTCATTCAGCTCCGTATCCTTGGCCCGCTGCCAAAATCGGGTTCGATCGATCGCTCGACTTACCTCCGAAACAGCGTCGTCAAGGGCGGAGGAAAGGGCTTCCAGGAACCACGAAAGCCAAGGCGTGTAATCCATCGTGCCTTTCTGACTCCTTTCCAAAATCGCATAGTAGGAGTTGCGCCGCAGGTGGATTCGGCTCGCCAAGCTGTAGGGGCGATGGGTCTTCTCATCGGCGCGGGCAAGCAGCAAGTCCATGATGTTGCGACCGATTCGGCCATTGCCGTCGTCCATGGGATGTAGCGTCTCAAACCAAAGATGGGCGATCCCCGCTTTTAGAACAAGGCTCGACTCGTTGGCTTCTTCAACCCACGCCAGGAACCGGGTCATCTCCTGTTCGAGACGATCGGCGGAGGGCGCTTCGAAATGGACGATTTCGCGACCGCGCTGAGTCGAAGCGACCACCATCGGTCCGCGAGCATCGTCGCGCCACGCGCCCACGCGCACGGGGCCGTAGGCATTCCTTCCGGTTGGGAAGATGGCCGCATGCCAGTTGAAGATTCGCGCCGCGGTTAGGGGTTCGCGATAGCGATGGGCAGCATCGACCGCCATTTCGACCAAGCCCTCGATGTAATGGTCCGTGCCGGAAATCCCGCCGCGATCGACACCCAGCCGTCTCGCAACGGAGTCTTTCACAATCTCGACGTCGAGCCGCTCCCCTTCGATTGCGCTGGATTTCACGAGCTCTTCGGTAATGGCTTCGACGTCCTGCTGCTGCATCCCCTCGAAACCGATCGCCTCGAGGATGCCAAAGAGTCTTCCTCGCTTTGTGTTCGCTTCCTCTAACTTCGAAAGAAGCGCTCCCGGATCGTATCGGTACCGGGGCCAGTCGGGGAGTTCGTGGATGTACATCGCGCGCCTGAGGCGATTATAGCCATATTCGCCTCATGACTTGAGGCGAATAAACCCTTCATTCGCCTCACCGCATCAAAAAATGCCCGCGTCGATCCACTCCTGCACCTTCTCCGCGCTCACCTCGAAGTGCATCGCGTCCTCCGTCGGGAACTCTGCGCCCCAGTACCAGCCGTCCTCTTTCATCACCGAATAGAGCAGCAGCATCGCCTTCTGGCACTTGCCATCCCCCCGCGAATCAAGGCGACCGTTGAAGTTGAAGTCGATCGCCAATCCCAATCCATGATTGCTCAAGGCGGTGGAGCCGCGCACCCGCCGGCAGCAAAGCATGCCCGCGCTGCCCAACCCTGCGTACAGCTCAGGATGGCGAACCTTGACCTTGGCTAAACTCTTGGTGAGCAGCTCAATGGCCAAGCGATGTCCCGTCGCCCGGAAGGGGCCGACGCTCTTCGTCACCATCCGCGACTTCCAAAACTTCGCCGTAACCCTCTCGCACTCGTCACTCAGTCGAACGCGAGGGGGACCAAATCGACGGACCAGCATGGCTGTCGGGCATGAACTCTTACCCCGATTCATGTCGGGCTTGGCCGGAATCGGCACCACTTCGAGAAGTTCAGACATAACAACCTCCAAACAGGTTCAAATGAGCGAATCTAACAGACTAACCAGAACAATCTTCGCCAATCAAAAACTCCGCGCTCCCCACCGGATCGAAACCGGCGATGAAGATGCGCTTGCCATAGTTAGCGCTCGCCGGATCCAAGCATTGGAAGAACGATGGCTTGCGGGCGTCGAGCTTAAAGTGCGGCTGACCCGCCGCCCGCGCGATCGCGCCCGTGACGAACCGCTGTTCGTCGTGAATACTCGTGCCGCCCGCGAGGGCAGCCAACTGCTTCATCAAGTCCCGATACTGTTCGATCGATGTCATAAGTCGCGCACCGTTTCCAACTCGTAAACCGCCATCTGGCCAGAGTCCCGCTCATAGCCGATCGCGACCGAGCGCACCAGGCACTGGTAAGTGTCCTCGCCATCCTTGACCGTCACCGGATCGGCAAAGCGAAGCGGCCGACGGCGATCGGGATCATCCTCATGCGGGATCAAGAGCAACGGGGCCTCGAGACTGATCAGCTTATAAGAGTGCCCGAGCTGTTGAGCAAGCCGAGCACAATACCAATCCGCCATTCCGGGATCTTGGACGGCGGAGTTTCGCTTCCAAAGCGGAATCTGAAAGCCCACCCAATCCGGATGCTCCATCGCCTCCGGCGTAACCGTCTGATCGGGATGCACGGCGTAAGACTCCGTATTGTGCCAAGCTTGGCGCAGCACTTGACCGTTCGGCTCCGCGCCTCCGATCACCTCGATGAAGTTCGCCTTCGGCCTCATGTCCTGGATCGTCAGATCCAAGATCGGACAGGACGGAGCACCCGAAATCTCCGGATAAGCGGCCAGAGTAAAGGCCTTACTCGCCGGCTGGGGCTCGGTCGTAAAGTGAGCGACATTCATGTAAGGAGCGCTCGGGATTCTCAGGAGTTTCCAAACCCCGTTCTCGCCGGAGTTCCAGTCAAAGTGAAGGGCCCCTCCAAAGTAGTTCCTCGCGATATCGACGGCCACTTCCATGAAGTCGGCATTGAAGTCCAGCTCATAGGATTGCGAATCGGCGGGATAGAGGCGTACCTCGTCGGCCGGGATATCGACCATGTCCAGCGGCCATCCCGCCATGTTGAGTAGATGCCGCAGAGCTTCACTCGCCTTCCGAGGCTGACCCGCGCCCGGTCCGGATGGATCGATCCCGAAATCCGGCACCAGCGTTCGCTGCACCGAACCCATGAACGTGATCGGGCCCGCCGTGAACTCCACCTCATAGGCGATCGGATGGGGATGCTCCGCGCCGGTGGCGGTGAAGCCGGCTTTACCCAGCTTTCGACGTCGCTTCCGCGGCTTCTTCTCGCAGATCCCGCCTCCCAAGACACACCGCCGGGCACCCTCGAGTTCGGGATCGAAGCCCGGAAACTCCGTCTCGATTCGGAACGGAAAGATTCCCGCCGTAAGGATCGAATCGAGGGAGTGATCGATATCCACATGCGACCATGAGAAGGAATCCAGAAGCGGGTCAGCACCACCGGTGACGATGGAGACGCGTCCCCCTCGCTTCGTCAGCGGCTTGACCGCCTGCTCCCCCTGATAGTCCTCCTCCCGGACGGCCAGCGTGCCATCGCGATAAACCTTCGCCACCCGAATGACGGGCGTCTTGGACCCATCTCCAGAGAGGTGAAACTCAGGATAAAACGTGCTCTCTTCGCCCGGTTCGAACTCCGCATAGCGCCCGTTTGCACCGATTGTGCCGGATGACGCAGCCGTAATCTCGGCTCCGTCGTTTCGAAATAGCTTGATGAGTGCGGCGGTGCCGACCGGAGTTTCGCCGAAGATTTCGACCCGAATCCGGTTCCCCCAATGGGGATAGGCAAAGTGAAATCGCCTATCACGTGCGAAACCGGCCGTGGCCCAGGAAGCCTTGCGAACGGCGAGGTTGTGCTTGAATGGGCGGGGCGCGTCCGCTCGAAGCGGCGCTGCAAGGGTGGGCGGTGACTCTCGTCCAATTCGCTTCGGACGGAACAGGTGCCCGTCATTCATCTTCATCAGCGAGTGCCGGGGCTCGGGCGCAAAGGCTTGGAAGAGGGCACCGCCGGCCGTGGGTCGCTTATCGTTGATACTTCCCCACTTGATGCGGACAATCCCGGGCGCCCCGATCGGCAGCGACGGCGTGCGAACACGCATCGCCCATCGAACACTTCTGGCCCCCGACTCCGCAGGCTGCGTGGCGTCGAAGTGCTGCATGCGTCGCCACTTGTCAGTGTTGTCGACAAGGTCCCGGCCCCTCTCATAGATTCGGCAGGAGCCATCGGAAAACCCGGTCACGCAGTACTGCCCATATCCCCGCCAAGAGTTTTCGACGAAGGAAGCCGGCCCCGTGAAGTAAGCACGAATAAGCGGAATGGTCCCGATCCGGTTGTGAACATGCGCCTCGATGATCCACACATACTCGGTGTTCGACGCATCGGAATCCACCGTTCCGGTGAACACGCGGTCCATGAGAATGCCGTCTTCCGCGGAGCCCGGCCCCGGAAAGTCGGTTTGATCGGGAACATTCCGAAACTTGTCATCCTCCAGCGATTCGCCCGCCGCCATTTGGCGCTCGTGAACGGGACCGCTTGTCACCGCCAGCGTCGAGCCCGACCCTGAGCCAGTTACTTCGGGATACGAACGATTGACGTTTCGCGGCAGGTAACCCGAAGGCACCGTCCCCTCGACATAGCCCGAGTCGCCCGTGACGGTCGAAGTCCCGTATTCTTTGTCGTCGAGCGCCAGCTCGAGTCCCGCCATTTCCCGCACAACCGTGTTCGAAAGCCCTGTAAGGTCGGAAGCGGTCATCGAAG
>JBKJIP010000360.1:0-2871 GCA_046598515.1 Fimbriimonadaceae bacterium
GGATTGGCCGCTACACGCCCCGTTCCGCCGCCGCCGCCGTTGCCGCCGCCACCGTTATTACCACCACCGCCCCCAACAGGGGCTCCACCGCCGGCGCATCCAATGCCCACGACGGCCAAAGCTGCAACGAGAAATGGCCACTTTCGTTTCAAAATCGATTCACCTCATCCTAAGTCGGCGCTAAAACCTGCCGTAGTATAGCAACTTTGCTTGCCGAATGTCTGCCTGTGTTTGACGTTTCCAGAGCTTTAAAAGGTTTGGCGAGTTTACCAAGGGTTTACCGGGAATCTCGCCCAAATTTTAGCCGCCCATCTTAAAGAGGGCCTCATCGACCCGATTCTCCGCCTTCGCGGTCTTAAACTCCAGCGTCCATTTCTGGCCACCGGCGAAGGTTGTTTCTACCTTCATGGGCACATTAACGCCGTTTACACCCTTGTAGTTTGCATAATCCACGGCGCTGACGACCGTCCCGATCGTGCTCCGCTTCATATTTACAAGGCGAAGCAGGAGTCCGGATTTAGAGTCGAAGTACATTTCCTCAGTCGAAGCCGTGCCCGGTCTGCTGGCGCGGACCACAATGACGTCGGACTTTCCGATCTTGTCCTTGCCGCTGACGACGAGTCGTTCCAAGCCGACGAATGAGTCGTTTCCGCGATAGGCTCGGCCAATCCGGCTAAAGATGGCGGCTGGCTCGTCCACCATCGGGCTAGGGCCGTACCAGACCTGCTTGCCGTCCGACCCGAACTTACGATCGACCGACGACGCCATGAATTTCCCGCCTTCCGCCTGAACAAGCGTGGCCGGATGCGATTCGATTTTGTGGGTTACGTCGTTCGGGGCCGTCAATGTGCCGATCCGCGTGATGGTTGCGGGGGGTTTGCCAACGGCGGCGACGTGCTTGGCGAAAAGATCCTCCGGCTTGGGTGCCGGTTCGAGGCGCTCGTGGCGGGTGGACACTCCCGCTGGGATCGCGGGCCCGGCCGGGTGCTCCTTCCCGTTATGGCAGGACATGCAGGTCACTTCAAGCCGACTGTTGAAGTGATTCTTGTTGATCTCACGCTGCATGAGAACCATTGCTCGAGCCGTCTCCTTAGCCTTCGTTGAGGCAGCATAGTCCTTGGGATCATGGCAGTCTGAACACTCCCAACCAAGCGAAGCGGACATGAACTCCATCGCGGGAATCAGATCGTTCGCGGGCACGCCCTTGAAGACCTGGATGTCATTAAAAACCTGGTCGCTCGTCGGCACCGCCTCTTGCTGGGCAGAGAAAACGGCGATGGGTGCGATCGAGAGGGCAAAGAAAATCAGATGTCCGAGCTTCATGAGACAGGATTATGAATGCAAGCCGCCCTCCAGATTGGAGTGTGCGTGAGCAACTTCTTTGTTCGTTTCGAGTGGGAAAGAAGATGCCCAGCTCGGAACTGAAGCTTTAACTCTTGAACGTAGCGGTAACCGTAGTTCCGACGCCGACCTCACTTGAAATCTCAAGCTTCCCACCATGAGCCTTCACCATCTCCTCCACGATCGCCAGCCCCAAACCCGAGCCGCCGACTTCGCGGTCGCGGGCGGAATCGACGCGGTAGAACCGCTCCGTTAGTCGCGGCAGATGCTCCGCCGCGATGCCGGTCCCCGTGTCTTGGACCTCGATTCGCTTTGGCTCGTTAAGAACCCGCAGCGTGATTGAGCCTTCCGACGTATGGCGGATTGCGTTTTCGAGGAGGTTCAGGCAGACCCGCTCCAAGTGATGAGCGTCTCCCTGAATATTCACCGCTTCCTCCGCCAGATCGAACTCGATGGGCACGGCGGAAGTCACCTTCGCCGCCGCTTCACTCGCGACGACGCGTAGGTCGACGGTCTCAAAACGCCGAGTCAGATCGCCCGTATCGGCCCGGGCCAGATCCAAGAGCTGCTGTACGAGTTTCGACATGTCTTTCGCCGCTTCGTCGGCAACTTTCAAAGCTTCCTTCGCCTCAGATTCCGGTCCCGAAAGGCCCGAACTGGTGGCGAGCCGCATGCGGGTCAGAGGTGTTCTTAGCTCGTGGGATGCGTCCGCAGTGAAACGGCGCTGCTGATCCAGCGCTTCCTGCAAACCGGTAACCGACCCCTCGACCTTCTCTGCCATCTGGTTGAACTGGCGGCCGAGTTGGCCGAATTCATCGAGGCCCTGAGCGGGTAGCCGGGCTGAGTAATCCCCTTCGGCGATCGACTTCGCGGCCCCACTCATCTCGCCGATCGGCCTGACAACCCGTCCAGTCAGGAAGAAGGCGACGGCGATGGCGGCGAGGATGGCGAGGGGGATCGTACTTGCCATGGTGCCGATTTCAACCGCCCGGAGTTGGTCAACGGGGCGGAGTTCGGCCGCAACTTGAACGATCGCCAGCACATCGCCATCGCGAATGATGGGAGCCGTATAGATTCGAATCTTCTCATCCCGGTGTACGCCATCCGAGAATCCCCGCTCGAGTTTGACCGCGCGATTGATCGCGGCCTGGTCAAACACGGTTTCGTTCTCGTATCGCGGCTGGCCGTCCGGGAGCAGATAGCGCGGCCGGCGAATGGACGCGATGGCGTCGATCTCGTTCGGGGGAGGCGGATTTTGCGGAAACATGAATCCGCGTCGCTGGAATCCCGGTCCTCCCGGACCGCCCCTGCCGTCCGGCGGACCCTGAGGGCCACCCATGGGAGGACCGCCCGGCCCACGGGCACGGTTCACAAGATCGCGGTCGATGCCGGCCCTCAATTGGTTCAGGTTGACGACGCTGAGTGCGGTTCCGACGAGGATCAAAGCAAGCGCGACTACGCCGGCGATCCAAAGCGTGACTTGAGTTCGAAACGACCTCACGGATCGGGCGCCCTCAGCACGTAGCCGAT